>NZ_QAIL01000163.1 GCF_003061025.1 Pedobacter sp. HMWF019
CCTTTGCGCCATGAAAGGCTCAAAACTTTCATGGCTTATTATTTTATTAAAACTGACTTTATGCATTTTATTCTACTCCCTATGATGCCGAACACAATTTCCCCTCTAGCCAACAACAAGACCAATTCGAATTGTTGTATGCAAAGCTGCTCCAGCTAATCTAATTCTTTAACTAAGTATTTCTTATTTACTATTTCACAGCACATTGACATGCTGAAGAAATTCTATTGTCCAAATTTTCAACATTCAATTTAATGAAATCATCATGGATAACACATGATTGCTTCATCAACATTAAAAAAACAAAATATCGCAATGAAAATCAACTTATCAGTATTCTTATTACTGCTTATTTTTCAGTTCAGCTATGCCCAGCAAGGCACTGGCATATCCGGAAAAGTAACTGAAAATGGAACCGGCCTCCCTCTGCCTGGTGTAAGCATTTATATTAAAGGAACTAAACAAGGAACAACGACAGACCAATCCGGAACCTACCATCTGAATCTTCCTGATGGTCAGAAAACTCTGGTATTTTCTTATTTGGGCTACGAAACTAAGGAGCTTTTGGCTGAAGGAAACACCTTGAACGTGAGCTTGTCCAATTCTCCAAACTCTTTGAATGAGGTGGTAGTGGTGGCTTACGGGACAGCGAAACGAGCCAATTATGTTGGTTCCGTATCACAAATCAAAAGTGAACAACTGGAAAACCGCCAGGTCAGCAACATTAGCAGCGCCCTTCAGGGGATCGCTCCTGGTGTGCAGGCTACTTCTCAAAGTGGTCAGCCTGGTACAACGGCGACCATCAGGATCAGGGGGATCGGATCTATTAATGCTTCCAGCGATCCGCTGTATGTTGTAGATGGTAATCCGTTTTCTGGCGACATTGGCTCTATCAATGTGAATGACATTTCGTCGGTCAGTATTCTTAAAGATGCAGCTTCCAGTGCTTTATATGGATCAAGAGGTGCAAACGGTGTAATCATCATCACCACTAAATCCGGAAAGAATTCTGCAGAGCCACAGATCAGCGCTAATTTTACTGAAGGACTATCCAACAGAGCGGTGAAGGATTACGAACAAATGAACACAGACCAATACTTTGAAAGTTATTGGCTGGCGCTTAAAAACAAACAACTCACCAATGGCTTAACGGATGCTCAGGCACGTGCAACAGCCAGTAAAAATATCCTGACAGACCTTGGCATTAATCCTTACGGTTCAAATTATCCAAATCCAGTTGGCCTTGATGGTAAAATAGTACCAGGAGCAGTTCCCTTATGGAATGACAGCTGGCAAAAGGCTATGCAGCAAACCGCTTTGAGAACCCAGGGCGACCTGAGTTTTAGCGGTGGAAATGAAAAAAGCCAATATTACATTTCTGGCGGATATCTAAATGATAAAGGAATTGCATTAGGATCAGGCTTCAAACGCTACAATGCAAGGGTTAATTTAACTACACAAGCTAAAAAATGGCTTAAAGCAGGCTTGAACATCTCCGCCTCAAATTCTAAGCAAGATTACCCAGTATCTGAAGATAGCAATACGGCCAATGTGATTAACTTTGCCAGATCCATCCCAAGCTTTTACCCGGTATATCAACGCAATGACGATGGATCGTACAAATTAGATGGCGCTGGTAATAAAATTTTTGATTTCGGTGCTTACCGTCCAAATGCAGCTATTCCCAGAAGCAATCTGGCCGCGACTGTAGATTTGGACAAGAATCAGATCTTCAAAGACAATGTTTCTGCCAGAACTTTCCTTGAAGCCACTATTCTACCTGAGCTGAAATTCAAAACAACGTACAGCGGTGACTACACCAATATCAATGAGAACTATTATGCCAACCCATTACTGGGCGAAAGCGCAGAGATCAAGGGTTCTGTAGACAGAACGGTTACCAGGACCTACTCTTATACCTGGAACAACATCCTGACTTATGAAAAAACCTTTGATCAGGATCATCATTTGAGCTTGCTGGCTGGCCAGGAAATCTATAAGTACAACTCAAAAATAATGTCCGGCAGCAGACAAGGTTTTGTACTGCCGGGCTTATATGAACCAGACGCAGCCTCCCAGCTAAACAGTTTCGGTGGTTATGCCCTGGATTATACTCTGTTGAGTTTCCTTGGAAGGGCTGAATACGATTATCAAAACAAATATCTTTTATCTGCATCCATCAGAAGCGATGGTTCTTCCAGATTCTCACCGCAAAGCAGATGGGGTACATTTTGGTCTTTTGGTGGTTCATGGAGAGCTTCCAAAGAAGATTTTCTTAAAGACACAAGATGGTTGAGTAATTTAACCTTAAGAACCAGTTATGGCGCACAAGGCAATGACAATATTGGTGTTTACTATGCCTATGATCCTTTATACGACATCAGGAACAACCTGGGCGAGAACGGATTGGTAACCAAACGTCTGGCTACCCCAGATTTGAAATGGGAGACCAATTTGAATCTAAACATAGGTCTGGATTTTGGGATCTTTAAAGATCGCATCAGTGGTACTGTGGAGTATTTTAACAGAAGGTCTAAGGATTTGCTGTTTAGTAAACCTATGGCAACCTCAACAGGTTTCACTTCTATAGATGCCAATATTGGAGCCTTAAAAAACACAGGTATCGAGGTACAGATCAACGCCATTCCTGTAATCACACCTGATTTCAGATGGGCTGTGAGTTTAAATGCCACACATTATAAAAACACCATTACCGACCTTCCGCAGAACAACATCATTTCCGGAAACAAAATGTTACGTATAGGAGGCTCAATATATGATTTTTACCTTCGGGAATGGGCTGGTGTTGATCCGGCCAATGGAAATCCACTCTGGTATATGACCAACAGTAACGGCCAGAAAGTGACAACCAATGATTACAGTAAGGCGACCCAATATATACAAGATAGCTCACTGCCAACACTTACCGGTGGTTTTACAAATACATTTACCTACAAGCAGTTTGAACTTTCTGCCTTATTGTCTTACAGTATTGGAGGCAAGATCCTGGACAACGATTATGTTTCCCTAATGCAAAACGGAAGCAATCCGGGAGCAGCATGGTCTGTAGAAATGCTCAATCACTGGACGCCTGAAAACCCGAACACGGATGTTCCGCGTTTAACCACAGATAATCTTGGATGGACACAGGCATCCACACGTTTCCTTTATAGTGCCACTTACGCGCGTTTAAAAAATGTAAACCTGAGCTACAGATTGCCTAAATCAATTTCCAATAAGATCGGTATCGATAACCTGAAATTTTTCCTGACCGGAGAGAACCTGCTTACTTTCTACGGGCATAAAGGCATGGATCCGGAACAGACCATTCAGGGCGCAACCTACTACCGTTACCCGGCCATCCGTACCTACTCTGCCGGTGTGAATTTAACTTTTTAATGGACCTTAATTTTTACAAAATGAAACTCAACATACTTACCCCTTTACTGCTCTCTGTGCTTTTAATCAGTGTCAGCAGCTGCAAGAAGGAACTTACTACTACTCCCACGAATGCGGTTTCGGCAAGCTTGATCTATGGAGATGTAGACAATATCGAAACTGTTTTGAACGGTACCTGGGCCTATATGAACGATACCTATTTCACTTATGCCAATCCAGGTTATAGCACCATTCTGAGAACCAGTGACGCGATGGGCGACGATGTAGCGATCATTACCAATAAATATGGATACAGAGATGCCTACCAGTTTACTCTGTCCACCAATCAGACCCGTTTAAACGCAATCTGGACCATTATGTATAAGGTAATTGACAATTGTAACAACATCATCACCAAGATAGATGCAGCAAACGGATCGGCAGAGAAAAAGGCACAGGTAAAAGGACAAGCGCTCGCACTCAGAGCAAATAGCTATTTAAACCTGGCTACCTATTACCAGTTCTCTTATCTTAAAGACCCTCAGGCCAAAGCTATACCGATTTATACTACCCCAACAGAGGCAAATACTCAGGGTAAACCAAAATCTACTTTAGAAGAGGTTTATAAATTAATCACCGCCGACCTGAGCCAGGCAGAAACTTTACTGGCCAGCTATTCCAGACCCGTGAAATACAAAATCAATATTGATGTAGTGCACGGATTGCAGGCCCGGACCTATTTGAACATGGGCAATTGGGCACTGGCTGCTGAAAAAGCGGCAGCTGCGAGAAAAAACTATACCTACATGACGGCGACTGCCTATTACAATGGCTTTAACGATTTAACAAATGAGGAGTGGATTTGGGGGCATGGTCAAAAGCCGGATCAGAACACGGAGAGTTACACCTTTAACTTTCTAGATGTAAGTTCTTCTTCTTCATACTATTACAGTTTTATGGCCGACCCTAATTTCAAATCTTTGTTTGATCAAAATGACATCAGAACTAAATTGTTTTCCTGGGATGGTTTGCCAAGCCGGGAGGGTTATCTCCGGTATGCTAAGTTTAAGTTCCGTGCAGATCAAACTGGGGATATTGTGTTGATGCGATCTTCTGAAATGACCCTTATCCAGGCAGAAGGCCTGGCCAGGAGTTCTGATCTGCAAGGTGCCGTACAGTATTTGAATGAACTTAGAAGTGCAAGAAATGCAGATCTGTTTGTTCTAGGCACAAAAACCAAGGAAGATGTGATTGCAGCCATCATGGTGGAGAGAAGAAAAGAATTGTGGGGTGAAGGCTTTGCCTTGTCTGATATCTTAAGGACTCAAGCTGCATTGGTAAGACTTCCTTACAATGACGTTAATGGCAACCCAATACAGGTTGTAGTGACTACGCCTGATGGCAGCACCAAAACCGTTGCAGCTAAACAGCACACTACACTTAAATTCCCGGATGGAACGGCATTTAAACCAAATAGCCCTTATTATTTGTTTAATATTCCTCAATCCGAGTTGAATACCAATCCTAACATCAATAAATAGAAGTTTAATAACAATCTGTAAAAGGCTGGATCACTAATCATGATCTGGCCTTTTTTTATAAATAAAGGAGGGTGGGTGAATTGTTCGAAAAATTCTGTACAGCTGCTTCAAGACTAACGATATCAAGCGGGCCGAAAAGGCCCGCAGATCTCTGAGGTCTTTCCGCAGCGTACGAGAATTTTTCGTAGCAAACTGCAGAGTAAGGAGGTGATCCGAGCAAAGGCGCAAGTCCATGCATAGCGCAGATCTGGGTTTATTCTCACTCATCTCTTATCGATTAACCAATTTCCGTAATCCTGCGAGTAAAAAATAAACACTATCCAATAAACTCATCTGCGCCATGCCCGGACTCGCCCCATTGCTTAAGCGCTATATAAAAACCAAACTGCGAATAAAAAATAAACACTATCAAATAAACTCGTATGCGCCATGCCCGGACTCGCCCCATTGCTTAAGCGCCATATAAAAATCAATATTACTCAGAGAGGACCTCAGGGCGCCTTGCCACAAGAGCGAAGCGGGGCAAGGAGTCCAGTCCTCGAAGAGTAATTTGATTTTTCCTTTAGCTTAAACAACATTTTTTCTTATATTGGCCTCCGAAACTTTAGGGGTGCCTTAGTGCTGAGAAATACCCTTTGAACCTGATGCGGTTAGTACCGCCGAAGGGAAAAGTAAGATGGATCTGCATGTGTTTAATCAAACACATCTATTTCATTCCTAAAGTAGTAATCTGAACAGGAATGAAAATAAAAATCAACAACCAGGAAAAAGAAATTGCAGAGCATACTACTTTGCAAAACATTGTTTTCGGCCATCTCGGCGATAAACAAAACGGTACAGCTGTCGCGGTGAACAACTCCGTGATCCAAAAATCGCTGTACGAAAGCTATCAACTCAAAGCCAACGACGACATTCTGATCATTAAAGCAACACAAGGAGGTTAAAAAATGAATAATTCCAAGAAAATTTATGTTCATGGGCAACGCCATGACATTAAAGTGGCCATGCGCCAGATTACCCTTTCCGAAACCAAACTTCATAGTGGAGGTATAGAATTAAATGCGCCGGTTACAGTCTATGATACGAGTGGTGCCTATACTGATGATGAGATTGAAATTGACATCAAAAAAGGACTTCCCCGTTTAAGAGAAGCGTGGATCCTTCAAAGAAATGATGTAGAACAACTCGGCACAGTAAGTTCAGTTTATGGCAAAGAGAGAAAAGAAAATCCAGCACTTGACCATCTGAGATTTGAGCATATACAAAAACCCATGCGTGCTAAAGAAGGCTGTAATGTTACCCAGCTTCACTATGCAAAGAAAGGTATGATTACCCCGGAAATGGAATACATTGCCATCCGGGAGAATCAGCTGATCAACGAGATGGAAGGCCAGTTTGCAGAAAGTACAGAAATGCTCAGCACCCAACATCCAGGGCATAGTTTTGGCGCAAACACACCCAAAGGATTCATTACTCCTGAATTTGTAAGAGATGAAGTTGCAGCTGGAAGGGCCATTATTCCAAACAATATTAACCACCCGGAAAGTGAGCCTATGATTATTGGCCGTAATTTCCTGGTAAAAATCAATGCAAACATTGGAAACAGTGCGGTAACTTCTACCATTGATGAGGAAGTAGATAAAGCTGTTTGGGCCTGTCGATGGGGCGCAGATACCATCATGGACCTTTCCACTGGTAAAAACATTCATGAAACACGCGAATGGATCATCCGGAACTCTCCTGTTCCAATTGGTACCGTACCTATCTATCAGGCACTGGAAAAGGTAAATGGCAAAGCCGAAGACCTGACCTGGGAACTCTTTAGAGATACCCTGATTGAACAAGCGGAACAAGGGGTATCTTATTTCACCATCCACGCAGGAGTACTCCTTAGATATATTCCACTGACCGCCAAACGCGTTACAGGTATTGTATCCCGTGGAGGAAGTATCATGGCTAAATGGTGTCTGGCGCATCACAAAGAAAATTTCCTGTATACACACTTTGAAGACATCTGCAAGATCATGCAACAATATGATGTTGCCTTTTCATTAGGCGATGGTCTTCGCCCCGGCTCCATCGCGGATGCGAATGATGCTGCTCAATTTGCAGAATTGGAAACCCTCGGCGAATTGACAAAACTCGCCTGGAAGTATGATGTACAGGTGATGGTAGAAGGTCCTGGGCATGTGCCAATGCACCTGATCAAAGAAAACATGGACAAACAGCTCAAAGAATGTCATGAAGCTCCATTCTATACCTTAGGTCCATTGACTACTGACATTGCTCCTGGTTATGATCACATTACATCGGCAATTGGAGCCGCCATGATTGGCTGGTTTGGTACGGCAATGCTCTGCTATGTAACACCAAAAGAACACCTCGGCTTACCCAACAAAAAGGATGTTAAAGACGGAGTGATCACTTACAAACTGGCTGCACATGCCGCAGACCTTGCTAAAGGCCATCCGGGCGCCCAGTACAGAGACAACGCCCTGAGTAAGGCACGATTTGAATTCCGCTGGGAAGATCAGTTCAACCTTTCTCTGGATCCAGATACCGCACGCGAGTTTCATGATGAAACCTTACCAGCTGAAGGTGCAAAAATTGCTCACTTTTGCTCCATGTGTGGCCCTAAATTCTGTTCGATGAAAATTACCCAGGAAATTAGGGATTCTGCTGCCAGCGGATTGTTTGAAAAAGCTGAAGAATTTAAAATGCAAGGCAGCCAGATCTATTCCTAATGGAAATGATTGTGGTTTCCAATCCGGTTCCTTTTAAAAGGGAGCCGGAAATTTTAAACAGGCTTTTTGATCAGGGGCTTCTGGTACTTCATTTACGAAAACCAGCATACACCAAGATGAAATACAGGGAATTATTGAAAAAAATCAAATCGGAACACCATCAAAAAATTGCATTGCACCAGTACCATGAGCTTGCAGTTGAGTTTGGAATTCATCGATTTCATTACCCGGAAAAATCGAGAACAGAAAGTATTATCCCACCTAAATTAAAGGGACAAGTCTACTCCACTTCTGTACATTATCTTAAGGATTTTGACCAGGACCTATCCGGATTTGACTATGTGCTGATGGGACCGGTATTCGACAGCATCAGTAAAACAGGATATAAAGAAATGGATTACAAAAACCACCCTAACCAATTGAAAAATAACAATATTAAAATATATGGAATTGGCGGTATAACTCCAGGTAATGGGTTAAAAACCCAGAAATATGGCTTTTATGGGGTGGCAATAATGGGTTATTTATGGCAACAAAAGGATCCAGTAGCAACCTACCGGTTAATAAAAAAAACATGGAATACAGCAGACCAATTGTAATGAGTATTGCGGGCCTCGACCCTTCTGGAGGAGCAGGTATTCTGGCAGATATAAAAACCTTTGAACAACACAAATGCCTGGGCTTTGGGGTAGCTTCTGCCCTAACCAGTCAAACCGAAAATAGGTTCATCGGAATGAATTGGATACCCCTGATCCAGATACAAGAGCAGATCACGCCACTACTGGAGCAGTATAGGATCGAAGTGATCAAAATCGGAATTATAAAGAACCTCACACTTCTTCGTAACCTTGTCAAGTGGCTAAGATTGCAGTTACCAAACGTTAAACTGATCTGGGATCCAGTTGCATCAGCATCCACCGGCTTTTCTTTTATGAGTAATCCTGATGGCGCTCTACTGCAAGAGGTTCTCAATCAGATATACCTACTATGTCCAAATACAGCTGAAGCACAATTTCTAACTGGAATGACCGATGAGCAGCAAGCCGCAAGCCAATTGAGCAAACACTGTAATGTTTTGCTCAAGGGAGGGCACTCCATCGCCCACAAGGGAACAGATATGCTGTATAGTTCAACAGGCGTCATTCCTATTTTTTCAACACAAAAGAACCTGCCCCAAAAGCATGGATCCGGCTGCATATTATCTTCTGCAATTGCAGCCAATATGGCCTGTAAATTAAGCCTCTATGAAGCTTGTATTGCAGCAAAAAATTATATTGAAAAAGCACTAAACAGCAATTTAAATTTATTGGCCTATCATGCTTAAAAAACTCATGTATATCTCTCAGGGAGAAAGCCAGGAAGCTCAGCTCTTTAATATCAGTAAAGCTTTAGATTACGGATGTAACTGGATACAAATCAGATATAAAAACAGAACAGAATCAGAAGTACTACAACTCACTGAGCAGACTAAAAAAGTGATTTCCAGCTTCGTGGATGTGACCCTGATTATTAACGACCACCCCAGAGTGGCTCTCCTTACCGATGCCGACGGCGTGCACCTAGGATTAACGGACAGCCCTGTTAGAGAAGCCCGGACTTTATTGGGAGCACATAAAATTATTGGCGGCACCGCCAACACAATTGACGACTTGCTGCAGCGCACGGCTGAAGGCTGCGACTATATTGGCCTTGGCCCCTACAGATATACAACGACCAAAGCAAAACTCAGCCCTATTCTTGGACTGACCGGCTACCAAAGCCTTTTCTGTCAGCTCAAAGAATTGAATGTGGCATATCCTCCAGTCTACGCCATTGGTGGCATCCTTCCGGAGGATATAGAAGACCTGATGAAAACTGGCCTTTACGGAATCGCCTTTTCAGGTCTGCTCAGCCAGCATCCAAACCCAACAAAATTAATGGACACCCTTAGAAAAAAAACACATGAAACACTTGAATATAGCAGGTAGAGAATTCAAATCAAGGTTATTTCTGGGAACAGGAAAATTTGGTTCGCCCGAAGAAATGGAGGCCGCTGTACTGGCCTCTCAAAGTGAATTGGTCACAGTAGCACTAAAAAGAATAGACCTCAATACTGAAACAGACACTTTAATTAACTCCCTTAAACATAAACACATCAGCATATTACCAAATACATCAGGAGCAAGAAATGCAAAAGAGGCGGTTTTTGCAGCACAGCTGGCCAGGGAGGCGTTGGAAACCAACTGGCTAAAACTGGAGATTCATCCGGACCCCAAGTACCTACTTCCTGACGCGGTTGAAACCTTAAAGGCCACGGAAGAGCTGGCTAAGCTTGGGTTCATTATTCTTCCGTATATCCATGCAGATCCAGTGCTTTGTAAACAATTGGAAGAAGCAGGCACAGCAGCCGTGATGCCATTAGGTTCTCCTATAGGAACAAATAAGGGCTTAAGGACACAGGATTTTCTGGAGATCATTATAGAACAAAGTAAAGTGCCAGTGATCATTGATGCCGGCATTGGAGCCCCCTCAGATGCAGCGAAAGCAATGGAACTTGGTGCAGATGCCGTATTGGTGAATACTGCCATTGCAAGCTCCAGACACCCGACAGAAATGGCACTTGCTTTCAGACTTGCAGTAGAAGCCGGAAGAACTGCCTTTGAAGCACAACTGGCTACAACCCGGCAACATGCTGAAGCCAGCAGCCCACTTACCGGATTTTTAAACTTCTAGATCATGTTTACTAAACAATTTGATTCTTTTGACTGGGAAGAGGTGAAAGAAAGCATACTTTCCAAAACCGAACAGGATGTTATCAATGCACTAAATAAAGATAGACGCAGTTTAGAGGACTTCAAAGCCCTGATCTCCCCAGCAGCCTCACCTTACCTCGAACAGATGGCTTTGATTAGCCAGAAGCTCACCAGAAAGCGTTTCGGAAAAACCATTCAGATGTATATTCCACTTTACCTCAGTAATGAGTGTCAGAACATCTGCACCTATTGCGCCTTTAGTCTGGACAATAAGATCAGGCGAAAAACGCTGAGTGATGCCGAGATATTACAGGAAATAGCAGTACTCAAAAAGATGGGTTATGACCATGTACTACTGGTAACTGGCGAAGCCAATCTGACCGTTGGTGTAGCTTATCTCAAAAATGCCATCCGGCTTATTAAACCTCACTTCACTCATGTATCACTGGAAGTACAACCACTTGATACCTATGACTATCAGGAACTTATTAAAGAAGGATTAAGCACAGTTCTGGTTTATCAGGAAACCTATCACAAGGAAAATTACAAGCGGTATCACCCGAAGGGGAAAAAATCCAATTTCAATTACCGCCTCGAAACGCCAGACCGGCTTGGCCAGGCCAACATCCATAAAATTGGCTTAGGCACACTCATTGGTCTGGAAGACTGGCGCACAGATTGCTTCTTTACAGCCCTTCATTTAGATTACCTGGAGAAAACCTACTGGCAAACAAAATACTCTGTTTCTTTTCCAAGATTAAGACCCATAGAGCTTGCAGGATCCAATGAGACGGTACTCAAGGAATACAACAACTACATGAGTGACCGGGAGCTGGTACAACTGATCTGCGCCTGGCGATTGTTTAACACAGAACTGGAGATTTCCATTTCCACGCGCGAAGAGGAAAATTTTAGAAACCACCTGATCCAGCTGGGCATCACCAGCATCAGTGCGGGCTCTAAAACGAACCCCGGCGGTTATATAGTAGAACCGGAATCCCTGGAGCAATTTGAGATCTCTGATGAAAGAAGTTCAGCTGAGATCGCCAATATGATCAGAGCACAGGGCTACGAACCTGTATGGAAAGACTGGGATAAAACTTTTGGACATTAATATGCTGGCTAAAGAAGAATTTCAAAGATATCTCAAGCAAATCCTGCTGGACGATATCGGCCTGTATGGGCAAAACAAATTAAAGGAAGCTAAAGTAGCGGTAATTGGAGCTGGCGGATTAGGCTGTCCGGTGTTACAGTATCTTTGCGCTGCGGGCATTGGGCATTTGGGCATTATTGATTTTGACGTCGTGGAGGAATCTAATCTGCACCGGCAGATTTTATACGGACAAACCGACATCGGCCTTAAAAAAGTTCAGGCGGCGTATAAAAGACTTTCGGAACAGAACCCGAATACCATTTTTGATATTCATGACTGCGTAGTTACTGAGGACAACGCATGGCAACTTCTCAAAGATTATGATTTTGTTGTAGATGGTTGTGATAATTTTGCCACCCGTTATGCGGTAAATGATGCTTGTGTTTCGCTTGGCAAACCATTGGTTTACGGAAGTATTTTAGGCTATATGGGGCAATTGGCAGGTTTCAACATAGGAGGTTCAAAAAACCTGAGAAACTTGTTTCCTGAACCTCCCAATCCTGAAGATGTTCCCTCCTGTTCTGAAAACGGAGTTTTAGGTACAGTTCCGGGAATTGTAGGTACAATTATGGCCCAGATGACCATTGATATGGTTCTGGGCCGTTTTGAATTCAGAGATCAGTTCATCCTGCTCAATACAAGAACATTGGAAAGGACAGTACTCCATATAACCTAAACGGAGATTAATCCACCCGGTTTAGAATTGTCTCTATACGCTGAAGTTCATCTTCGGTAAAAAGAATATTATCCAGGCATTTCAGAGAATCAGCCAGTTGCTCTGGTTTACTCGCACCTACGAGCACAGAAGTAACCCTTGGATCTTTTAAAAGCCAGGATAAAGCCATATGTGCCAGCTTTTGTCCACGTTCTGCAGCAATTTCATTTAATTCATTTATTTGCTGCAATTTACCTTCGGTAATTTGGCTGCTTTGAAGAAATCCATGTGATTTGGCAGCTCTGGAATCTGCCGGAATCCCGCCAAGGTATTTATCCGTCAACATGCCCTGAGCCAAAGGAGAAAAAGGAATACAACCTACGCCTTCCTTTTGAAGTACATCCAGAAGGCCACCTTCCACCCAGCGTTCGAACATCGAGTATTTAGGCTGATGGATCACACATGGTGTGCCCAGCTGTTTTAGAATCCGGATCGCTTTTTCAGCCTCTTCCGCCTTGTAATTGGAAATTCCGGCATATAAAGCTTTTCCCTGACGCACCAGAAGATCCAGGGCCATCATCGTCTCCTCTAAAGGAGTTTCCGGATCCGGACGATGGTGATAAAAAATATCTACATAATCCAGATCCATTCTTTTAAGACTCTGATCAAGGCTGGATACCAGGTATTTCTTAGATCCCCAATCTCCATAAGGACCTGCCCACATGGTATAACCAGCTTTGGTCGAGATCACCATTTCGTCCCTGAAAGCTTTAAAGTCCTCTTTTAAGATCTTGCCGAAATTTTCTTCTGCAGATCCTGGAGGCGGTCCGTAATTATTCGCCAGGTCAAAATGTGTAATTCCATGATCAAAGGCAAGTTTCAATATGCTTCTGGAATTCTCCAGGACATCTACATGTCCAAAATTATGCCATAAACCAAGGGATAAAGCGGGAAGCTTTAACCCACTATGGCCACAGCGACGATATTGCATTTTCTCATACCGATCTTCTGCAGGGATATAACTCATATAATCTTGTTTTAGATAAAGTCCTAAATTAACGAAGTAATTTTGTTTGAAACAAAAAAGCCTCCAATAATCGGAGGCTTTTAGAAGGAAACAGTAGAGTATTAATTTTTAATAGTCATCATTCAAGGCAAAGACTGCATTTCTGTTCATCCATTTCCCACTGGTAAAATCAGGAAAATCAATGGTCTCATTGCCCAATTCAATAGATTGCTCGCTCAGTGGAGTGATTGCACTCCATGCAGCAGCATCATAAACATCAAGTGGTGTTGGTGTTCCGCGTTTTGCAGATTCGATGAAGGCATGAATAACAAAGAAATCCATTCCGCCGTGCCCCGCTCCTGTTGCATCGTTGCCATATTTCTTCCAAAGTGGGTGATCATATTTATCCAGCCATTCTTTTGCATTATCCCACTGATGTGGTTTGCTTTTGCCCTCCACATAAATACTGTTATTTACGTCCATCCAAAGACCATCTGTTCCTTGAACCCTAAAGCCCAGAGAATAAGGCCTTGGTGAGTTGGTATCGTGCTGAAGGATAATCGTTTCCCCATTTGCACACTGAATAGTAGTGGTCACGATATCTCCAAGTCTGAATTTAACTTTTGCATTTGGATGGTTTTCACCACCATGATCTACGATATATTTATGCAGGCCACGGGATTGCGTAGCAAATGAACTCAATTTTAAGAATCTGTTGCCACGATTGATATTGATGCATTGAGCTACCGGACCAATACCATGGGTGGGATAAAGATCGCCATTACGGTGTACGGAATGATTTGTTCTCCATTTCGCCTCAGAAAAACCTTTTTCATTGAATTCAACACCCCCGCCATAAGATTTTACACCATCATTAAATTTTACCTCCCGCAAATCATGCTGATATCCACCCTGGAGGTGGGTAATTTCGCCAAAAAGGCCCTGTCTTACCATATTCAAAACAGCAAGAACATCTCTCCTGTAGCAAACATTCTCCAGCATCATAACCTGTGCATCGTGCTTTTCTGCGGCCTGAACCACATCCCAGTGATCCTGAAGGGTAATGCCCAGCATAACCTCCGTAGCCACATATTTAACACCTGCTTCCAGTGAACCGATGATCATTGGTTTATGCCATTCCCAAGGAGTTGCGATCAATACAGATTTAAGATCTTTAGTTTGCTGAAGCATTTTCTTCCAGGCATAGTTGTCACCTGTATATATCCTGGGCATAGGTTTACCGCTTTTGGTGATCATGGCTTTTGCCATCTCCAGCATTCTAGGTTCGACATCACAAATGGCGACCAGTTCGACATCATCTCTTTTTAAGATAAGCGCAAGATGATTCTGGCCACGCAAGCCTACACCCATCATGGCTATTTTAAGTTTTTCGCCAGCATAATTGGCAAAAAGAGTTTTTTCCGGAAGGACGGTCAGGGCAGCTGCCGTCAAACTGGTCGTTCTTACAAATTCACGTCTGTTCATAATTGTGTTCTGGTTGTTTTAATATTCAGATATATTTGTGGTTAACAATTGGTTTCCTTCCGAAGCAAATCTTCCTTCAAGCTGCAAAAAATGAAATTGACCTCGATTTAAACTGAACGCCCCTACCCAATTTTCTTGCGAAAACTGTTCTGATTTCAAAATAGCAAGGGTGAGTCCAATCTGATCAACCAATTTGAGCTTAGCATAACTTTTTCCATAAGGCTGAGGTTTAACTTCAAGAATAAACTGAAGGTCCTCAATCAGCTTATCATAATGGATTTTACTCTTTGACTGCAGATCACCAATAAACAGATAACCTGCTGCATTTACGCCTAAGGTAATTTCATTTAATGCAGGTAATCCGGCATCTTTAACACCAATCCGGAGACTGATTCCGCTCAATCCCTCTGGCGTTTCCAAATTACCTGCACCGAATTTAAGGGAAAACTCATATTTGGTTAACTGAGGTAATAGGCCTGACTCTACAACTTCAGGCAGTGATTTCCATGCCTTGAAAAACGGAAGTGTACCTTCGTTAATCAAATAGGCCGGTGTTTCGATAACCGGCTCCGGTTCTGAAGTATCCAGTTCATTGGGCGGAGTGCCTTTAAAAAGAATATTAAAGATTTCTCTTCTTTGCATGAAGTTTTGGTTCGCTTGGATTTAGTGATTCCAAATTAGGCAATACACAGGCAATATGGGAAGCCAAATTCAAGAATAATCACGCAAACGTTTGATAATTATAAAAGCAAACGTTTGTTTTATTTTCAACATATTTGATTTTGTACTGTTTTCTCCAGGAAAATATGTATTCAAGAAAAAAGAAGAGGCATTTACTCCCCTGGATTTAGGTCTGTGATTCTAACGCATTAAAATCCTCTCCAAATGAAGTTTTTTGATGCATTTCAGCCATTAATCAATACAATATTGACAGAGGAGATCAAACGTTTGTGTGGTTTTAATGCCAAACTTGCCCACTCCAGATATCATTTGACCCCTACATTCAATAAAGCTTAACGCCAAACGGATATTTTAACCAACCTAAACAAAATAATTCATGACAAAGACCCTAATTCCCGCTTTGCTCCTGCTATTTACAACCCTAGGAAGCTCTGCTCAGCGGACATCTGTGGCGTTGGCCGGGAACGCCTGGATAACGCACAGGTCCGCAGAAAACTCAGAAAAAATTACAAAGAGCGGTTTAACGGACTGGAAAGATTCACAGACTGTGACCAGTATTTATTTCCGCGTTGAACAGCCCGGCATATTAAAACTTTCACTCGTGATGACAACGCACCCAGAAAAGAGCACATTTAAAGTTATACTCGGAAATCAATCTGTTACCAAAACGATTTCCGGAGCAACAACAGATACACTTTTGATCGGGGATTTTAAAGTCATTGAAAAGGGCTACCAGCAGGTAAAACTCCAGGGCATATCCAAAACAGGATATGATTTTGGAAAAGTGAACAGCTTAATAGTTGAAGGTACTCCTGCAGCAACTTTAAGCTATGTAAAAGACAATGACGACAATCGGTATTACTGGGGTCGGCGAGGCCCTTCTGTCCATCTGGCTTATACAGCCCCTGACAACATAAAAGATCACGTAGAATGGTTTTACAACGAACTTATGGTTCCAAATGATATGGATCCGGTGGGTTCCTATTTCATGTCGAATGGATTTGAACAAGGTTATTTTGGCATGCAGGTAAACGGCCAGAAAGAACGCCGCATCTTATTCTCCGTCTGGAGCCCTTTTCAGACGGACAACCCTGCCAGCATTCCCGATGATCAAAAGATCAGGCTCCTGAAGAAAGGTGATGGTGTAAGGTCCGGCGAATTTGGATCTGAAGGATCGGGAGGCCAAAGTTATCTGATCTATCCCTGGGTAGCTGGACAAACATATGCATTTTTAACCCGTGCACAGCCCAATGCCGGGAGCAATAAAACTGTTTTCACTTCATGGTTTAAGCCTGAGCATGGTAAATGGATGCTCATTGCCAGTTTTGAGCGACCTAATACCAATTCGAGTCTTAAACACCTACACTCCTTTCTTGAAAACTTCCAACCAGATATGGGCAATTTACCCCGCACTGCAAATTATGGAAATCAATGGCTGGCAGATGCCAACGGCAACTGGACTGAAATCACAGAAATGAAATTTACAGGAGATGATATAGCAAACAGGGGCTATAGAAAAGACTTTGGCGGCGGATCTAAAGGCACCACCTTCTATCTTAAAAATGGCGGATTCTTTAATGACTCTACTCCCTTACAGTCCACTTTTAGCCGGCAGGCCAACCAGAATAAAGCCCCGGTAATTGATCTTAATTCACTCCCATAACCTACAGACCTATTTTAAATCAAGCCCTGGTTAATATAACCAGGGCTTTTTTA
>NZ_QAIL01000164.1 GCF_003061025.1 Pedobacter sp. HMWF019
CAGGTGCGTCGTTTGTTTGTTTCAATGTGTCTGAAATTGGTCTGAAGGCAAAAGTGTAAACTTATATTCACTTCAGGTATAAAAAGGGCAAATTTAAATTAAATTGTCAATATATCTTATTATCATTGCGTCTTTATATAAAGATATATCGATGAAATCATCATGTGCAGCAGTACACTGATCGCTTCATCGCTGATAAAAAACAAATTATATATATTGATGAAAATTATTGCTGTTATAAACCATAAAGGTGGCACAGGAAAAACAACCTCCACCTTGAACATTGGAGCCGGATTGGCGCGTATAAAGAAAAAAACGTTATTGGTTGATATCGATCCTCAGTCTAATTTAACAGAAGGGTTGGGCCTAAGGGATGTTAAAGTTTCTATCTATGATAGTATAAAAGATGATACCGCTCTTCCTATTGAATCTGTTTCTGAGTATCTGGATATCGTTCCTTCTTCATTAGATTTGCTGGGTGCAGAGATTGAGTTGGTTTCCCGGCTTGGAAGAGAAACCATTCTAAAGAGATTGTTAAAATCTGTACAGGGAAAATATGATTATGTCCTGATTGATTGCGCTCCGGCTTTAGGTATGCTTACCGTAAATGCGTTGGTTGCTGCCGATACGGTGATGATTCCATTGGAAGCAGAATATTTCGCCTACCGGGGGATTGACAGGTTGGTGTCTATCATTTCTGATGTGAGAACGCATTACAATGAAGACCTGACCATTGGTGGTGTATTCATTACAAAGATCAATCCACGGAGGGTAATTACAGAACAGATTACAGCCAGTATAAAGAAATACTTTAATGATAAACTATTTGATACTTCAATCAGGATTAATGTGTCGTTGGTAGAAGCTCAGCTTAAAGGGGTAGATGTATTTGAATACGCACCTCTGTCAAACGGGGCAGTAGATTATTCAGATTTGGTAGATGAAATTTTAGTTAAACTATAAGGTGATGGCAAAGAAAAACTTAGGTGATATAGAAGATAATAATAAGAATTTGGGTGGAGTATCTGCTTTGTTTAATTCTCCTGTAAAAGGAACTTCGGCAAAAGAAGACTCCGTAAAGGAGGTGAAACAGAATAAACAGACTGAAGAAGAAACAACCTATCCTTTGAGGCTTAGGAAGAGTGCTTTAAAGGCATTGAAAATTCTGGGTGCTCAGAAAGGGATTACAGTGAAGGAATTGATCTTGTCTGTTATTGAGAAAGAGTACGATTTGTAAGGTGCAGTTGGCAGGCATAGCCGCTCTGGCATGAAAAATGGTATAGTCCTGTCGTTAAATAAAAAGATATGGCTATACCATCATTAAAGCGGGTTAATTTTAAAAAAGTGAAAAAGGACTTGGGCGAAGGTTTTAAAACCCTTGCTGCAGGTGGCTTTAAGCAAATTTTCAACCAGATTGATCAGTTAAACATCAAAAAAGGTGTGGATAGCATGGGGATTGATAAATTTATCAATCAATGTGCTTTACTGGCAGCGGGATCTGGTTTAATTACAGGAGTAGGTGGGATTAGTACCATGCTGATTGGTACTCCTCTTGATGTGATCAATATCATTACCCAGCAATTTCGGGTTACATTGGCGGTTTCTTATCACAATACAGGTGCTTACAAAGTTACTTTTGATGATTTCTTTAAGATTGTGGCATCCTCTGTTAAGGCGGATACCAAACTGGCAATCAGTAAAAATATTATGGAGGAGGTTGCAGAAAAGATCCTGGCAAATTTAGGGTCAAAGGTGGGGCGACGTCTCGTGCCTGTGGTTGGTGGTCTGATTGGGGGAACGGTAAATTATCTGTTCATAAAAGGAGTTGCGAGCGAATTGAGGAAAAAGGAAGGTTAATTGCTCCTCATCCAGCGCGGTTATTTCTTGTATTAAAACTTTACAAAAACATTGACGACCTAGTGTTTCAGCCATCTCAGCGCTGCTATAATTTTAGCATCGTTAGTCAGCTCTTCAAAATTATCACCCGCTAAGATTTCCTGGTCCGGAGACACATTTTTGTCATAGATTACTCTATTTCTGTCCGCCTCAACGGCCGTAGCTATAAACACATTCAGGTCAAAAATCCGAAATGAATCATTGGCTGTTGTGTATCCGCCGGTGTTCTCGCCAATAAACCAGGTATTTTTCCTGCCTTTAAAAGAGATGGCTGTTGCTTCGCCCGAACTGGCTGTATTCATTCCTGTCAAAACCACTATTTTCAGTTTGGTATTCAAGGCAGCAAGTGTATTCAGCCTGCACATCAGTTCATCACCTGCATAAATTTCTTTCCCCCTGATTTCCCACGACTCTTTTTTAAGGGTCACAGGATCTATAAAGGATCCCAGTTGCCCATCACCCAGCAGATTAGCCACTCCCAGAATCATTGGATACATATTTCCGCCGCTGTTGGTTCTCAGATCAATAATTATCCCTTTGAGTTTGGAAGGGTTCAGTTTTGAGAGAGAATCCTGTAGCTGCTGTGCAAGGCGTTCATTATCGCCTTTGTGGGTAGGATTATTTTCCGGAATTAAAAGATAACCGTATTTCTGATCAAAAATCCTGATATCCACTCCAGGCCCCTTTTTTATTTTACGCAGTGTACTGCGGTACAACAGGGTGTCTGGTTTCGGGTTTTTCTGCCTCCATTTATAATACTTTCTGCCTCTGTTGGTAAAACCATGAAAATCACCCAGCAACTGGTAAATCAACTCTACAGCAGGCATCACTTCCTGTACCGAACTGGCCTGAGCACTTTTCTGGTAGACAGTGGTCCTGATGGATTCCCAGTTTACCCGATCTCTGTAAATAGATTTTGACTGGGCATAATTCATGATGGAATCTACCACTATACGGGCACTATCTGCTCCCGAAATAGTTTTCTGGGCGAATAACAGACAGGGTACAGTACATAGTAACAACAGGCTGAACAACTTCTTTTTCATAATTATTTTTTAAGATACACAGAATGGGTAAAATCTATTTTTAAAAGTAGAATATCGTGGTAAAAAAAGCTGTTTAACGCAGCTCATTATAATTGATAATTTTGATAGCCGGATCTTTGGCCATGATATCTTCCATCAGTTTACGGTGTGCAGCGCCTACAGCGACTACTACCCTTTTTGATTTTTTCTCTTTCAGCTGTCTCAGTACATTGGCACACATATCTTCGTTTCTAAAACCCCATTGTATATACATATCTTTAACGTGCTGATCGGGAAAACCAGGATAACCATAAAAATGCCTGCCTCCATAGAAATTCCAGCTGTCATTCAATTCATCGTACCGGTCGGTAGCCATATTTGCATAAGCTGATTTACTCTTCATTTTCATATCATTCCCCGTAAACTCCGAATATTTTGTAATTGCAGCCACAGTTTTAGCTTCGGCCGAGGCGGTATCTCTGTTTGCTTTCTGCTCCAGCTCTTTGAATGCTTTTGCTGCAAGGCTCCATGCTTTTGACCATTCTGTATCGTGTTTCTGAGAATCCATCGAATAGATTCGTTCTTGTTTCAATGCATAGATCAGGGGGAAATAGATGGTACAGTATTCGCTGTCCGACCTGTAAAGTCTGGCCTTGATCAAAGAATCCCGGTTTCCAAACTTTTCAGCATAATAAGCCTGCTCTTGTTTTCCGAAAGCACTTTTCATGTAATTTTCCAGCACAAATACCTGGTAACGTGCATTAGCGATATCAGACTGTTTTAAATAATAACCTACCAGATCCATTCTCAGCCTGTGGTAATAGGCAAACTTAGCCAGCTTCTGATTTGCCCGTTTAATTTTAGCTGCAGGATCTCCGCTCAACTCAGGGAATTTCAGGGCCACAAAATCTTTTGCCATTTTGAGGCTCTCATACCCATACTGGTTTGACTTCAGCTGCGCATAGTCTTCAGGAGAAAGAAATTCACCGAATACCATATCAGGTTTAAAATTTTTCAATTTAGTAATGACTTGGTTAAAGTCTTCCGAACCCGGGGCATTTTCATGAGAAGAGCCTACAACGACTACTTCTGTTTGCTGCGCCGAAACCTGCGCTGTCCAAATGCTGAACAGGAAGATGAATAAGGTTTGGATTAAAGATTTCATAACGGGAGGGTTTAAAGGTTAATTTTTGTTTTGATATGGAACAAAGGTGCAGCATGACCCTACCCTATGAAATTTTATTACACCAACCCCCTGATTAATTATCCCAACCGCCTATTGCCTTAAAACCGGGGATGATCCTGAGATTGGGATGTTTGGGATAAAATTTCAGGCCTTTGGTGTAAGAAATAAAGAACATTTAATTATCTTTTCATAGGTTTAAATATGAAAAAAACAAGGATAGTCTTTATCCATATGCTCTGTTGGATATTAATTCTGCTTTACAGATATGGAGCATACCTGTTAAATAACAACTTTACTTTTAGCCGCGCCGCTTTTGATGTTTCAATGGCTATTGTACAGATTTCACAGTTTTATTTCTGCTATTTATGGGTTTTTCCCCGATTTCTGAAGCGGAAAACCATTCCCATGCTGCTTGTAGGAATTATTCTGGCTATCATCCTGTTTGTTGCGCTCCGTTACCTGACTGAAGAAGTTATTTATCTTAAACTATTCAACTTCCACAACTACGATTCGGATACGACTGCAATCCATTATTTCCTGGACAATAGCTATTATTCGATCTCTTATATTGTACTGGCTGGTGCAGCCTGGGGTATTACCAATGCTTTTCGAACCGAAAAAAATAACAGCCTCTTAAAAGAAGAAGCAAAAAAAGCAGAGCTGGCATTCCTCAAATCGCAGATCAACCCGCATTTTTTATACAATACCTTGAACTACGTGTATTCACTGGCCATCCCGGTCTCGGATAAACTGGCAAATGCCGTACTGCGTTTATCGGCACTGATGCGCTACACCTTAAATGACAACCCTGACGGTAAAGTTAAACTGCTTGCCGAACTGGAGTACCTGGAGAGTTATATAGAACTATTTAGAATGCGTTTTGAGCCTGATTTTTATGTAGAATTCAGCACCAGCAAAATCGAAGAATCCCAGAAGATCGCTGCCCTCATCCTGATCCCTTTTGTCGAAAACGCCTTTAAACATGGAGTAGTCAACAACGCAGCGCATCCAGTACGTATCCACATCAGGGTAGAGCAGCAAATGTTAACCCTGGAAGTCAGTAATCTGATCAGCCATGCCCAAAAGGATCATTCTAGTGGAATTGGCCTGGTCAACATTCAGCGCAGGTTAGACCTGATTTATCCTGAAGCATATCAACTTTCCATCAACCAGAAAGAACAGATTTACCGGACCACACTGACTATTCCCGTTTCGCTGCATTAATACTTATCAATTAATTCCCGTAATTTAGGGCACAGCCCCTTTTTATCTTTTAATTTAATCTTCTAAAAACCACCTGAATGATACGTTGTCTTGCTGTTGATGATGAAGCCTATGCTTCGGAAATTATTGCCACCTATATTCGAAAAACCCCGTTTCTGGAACTGGCAGGCACCACGACCAATGCCTTCGAAGCCCTTAACCTGGCGCAGGAAGGGAAAGTGGATCTGATATTTTTAGATATTCAGATGCCCGAACTAACAGGCATTCAGTTCCTTAAAATATGCGGGGAAAAATGCAGGGTAATCCTGACAACAGCCTACTCCGAGTATGCCCTGGAAGGTTTCGATCTGAATGTAGTGGATTACCTGCTTAAACCCATCTCTTACGAGCGTTTTTATAAGGCCGTAGCCAAAGCACAGCAACTCATCAGTCCCGCTAAACCCAGCGTACAGGAACCAGCATCAGCCCCTACCCAGGTCAGCGACTTCATTTTCGTTAAGGGTGATGCTAAAAACAAATTCCTGAAAGTAGACTACAAGGATATTCTATATATAGAGGGCCTGAAAAACTATGTATCTATCTATACCAGCCGGCAGCGCATCATCACCTACCAGACGCTGAAGGAACTGGAAGTGCTATTGCCCAAACCTCCGTTTTACCGGGTTCATAAATCTTACATTTTATCTATTGATAAGATCAAACTGATTGATGGTTATATGGTTTTCATCGAAGACCATTCTATCCCTATCGGAGAAACCTACCGCGATGAATTTCTGCGAGTAATTAAGGATTAAAGCTAAATTCAGGGGGGATAAACCTGCCTATCAGCAGACGAGATCCAATGCCTGGCACTGTTTTACATTCTTATGGCCAGATCCGGACCATGCCGTAAACATGATTTGTAAGGAATTCCGTTATCCTACGAATGTCTTGCACGAACACTAATAGAACGAAAACGAAATTGACAGTCAGGTATCTAAAGACGATTGTTTCTAAACCTCGGTATTGCTCAGCTTACCGTTCCCCACGTCTACCAGGCTTAGGCTAGCAATTCATACAGAATAAATTTATCTTTGATTTTCAAATCCTCAGTCAACTGTTTCGACGCGACCAAGTGAATAGTATCAAAATACTTAAGTTCCTACTTTTGAGAAACACAGATTTTTGACATTGAATGTGCCATCTTTTCTCAAGAGATGGGGGAAAATTTTAGCGCTGACAGTAGCCATACAATGGTTATTTGGCACGCATTTACGTTACACTTTTGCGTGCAGTTAAACAAAAATCATTGTTGAACCTGACTTATGGACGAAGCCAAAGCCAGTGCTGAAGGCTAAAAACGCCTCGTTTAAAAAAAAAAAGCCATTTCTAGTGTATAGAAACGGCTTTTAAATGTGTGGGCCCAGCTGGGCTCGAACCAGCGACCAAAAGATTATGAGTCTTCTACTCTAACCAACTGAGCTATAGGCCCCGAAAATCGGTTTGATTTTGCGAGTGCAATGTTACATATTTACATCGAATTTTGAAAACACTTTTATGCAAAAAATTAAAAATATTATTTTCGATTATGGTAACGTGATCTTTGAGATCAACTTTAAAAATGCTCAATATGCTCTGGAACAACTCGGTATCTCTAATGTTTCCGGTTTTTTTGATCACAAAAGCCACAACAATATTTTTGATGATTTTGAGACAGGCACCCTAACACCAAATCAATTTAGAGACGGAATCCGTAAAGAAGCAGGAAATAATTTAATTTCTGATGAACAAATTGATGCTGCATGGAACAGTTTATTGATCGGTGTTCCTCCGGGAATTCACGAATTACTCTTAAGAGTCAAAGAGAAATATCGCACCTTTCTCCTTAGTAATAACAATGAGATTCATTATCTATGGATCATGGATTATTTAAGAAGAGAATTTAAAATGGAGTCTATTGATCATCTTTTTGAAAAGGCCTATTTCTCCCAGCAAATGTATTTGCGTAAACCGAACGTGGAAATCTTCGAACAAGTAATCAGAGAGAACAATTTGGTGCCCGCAGAGACGTTATTTATAGATGATAGTCCTCAACATATAGAAGGGGCAAAGAAAGCGGGATTGAACGCCTTGTTGATGACCGTACATCCTCAGCATCTCGAAAATTTTTTACAGGAAAACCATATTATCTAAATTTCATGCCAGATACCAGATTTAAGTCATTAAAAGAATTTTATCCATTCTATTTAACCGAGCACCGTAACCTGACCAGCAGAATACTTCATTTTATAGGGACAGGCCTGGTGGGCCTTCTGTTGATAGGTGCTATACTTTTTCATGAAATGAAATTTTTGATCGCAGTTCCTTTAGTTGGCTATGGGTTTGCCTGGATTGGACATTATTTTTTTGAGAAGAACAAACCTGCTACTTTTAAATACCCTGCCTATAGTCTGGCCAGTGATTTTATCTTGTTTTGGGATTTGCTGTCAGGAAAGCAACCTTTTAGAGTAAAAGAATAGAACAAGGAAAAAATAAATCGTATAAAATTTATTATTTTTACTTCGAGAGCGTTAATATTGCGGGGGTAAATCAATTTGATTTCCTCCGTTTATTTTTTGAGGATGCCTTATGACTGTAACTGTATTGCCAATTTTAGAACCTGATTCCCTTAAAACTGCCCCACTGGCCAAAGTGATGAATGAAAGACTTCAACGCCTTGCTGTGGAATTGCAGGATACGCATTTAAAGAAGCTTCATTCTGTTGAGCCGCTTTCCGAAGATATTGTGATTTACATTGGTTATACTGGTAAATATAATGTTCGCTGGAGAATCGTAAATGATGTTGCTCCGGAGATCGAGATTGAGGTGGCCAGAAAATGCGCTGATTTGGGCTATGTACTATGGAAAACAAATACCATTTTTTCTAAAAGTGATCCTTCCAACTAGCTTAATCAATACATCTGGATTTATTTTTATTTAAAAAAACTAAAAGACCTGTTTATTCGTTTGTATAACTGAGAGCGTTAATTAGGTAAGCGGGGTATTTCTACGGAGATATCCCGCTTCCGTCTTTTTTAGAGGTTTTTATGATGAAAATGAAAACCATAACGGTGACTCTGTAATGTGTATCATCACTGGTCTATTTCTCCAGATAATGTAATTATACCCTTCATGGACAATTCATTAAGGACAGTGACGGCGGGCGGAATATCTGTTATCAAATATTTAATTTGAGAAAGTGATGCGGATTGTACATAAGCATTGCTTTCTATTTTGGAGGCGTCACATAACAAATATACCTGGTCTGCATTGATACAGAATGCCTTTGTTATTGAGGCTTCAAGTTCAGTATTAGAGGTCAGCCCTTTTTTGATTGAAAAGCCATCTGTCCCTATAAATGCTTTCGGCGCATGGTAGTGATTAATATGCTCTAGGGCCATTTGACCATGAACTGCCCTGCGAGCTTGATCTAATTCTCCACCTATTAAGTTGAGGCTGATTTCCGGACAGGTCATTAATTCAGCTACTATCGGTAGCGAATTGGTAATTATCTTTAAAGGTTTAGTCTTTTTCAAATAGCTGCACATGGCAAATACAGTACTTCCACAATCCATAAATAAAGTATCGCCGGGTTTTACGTGCTCTGCTGCCAGTTTCGCAATGAACTGTTTTTTTGACTCACTTACATTTTTCTTTTGGTGGAAACCGGTGAATTTCTGAGTTTCTAGTTTTATTGCGCCTCCATGTGTACGCTGCAGTAGGCCTTGTGCATCCAGATCCTTTAAATCTCTTCTGACTGTCGCTGGGGAAACAGCTGTCTTTTCAGAAATTTCTGATACAGATAACTGATCAAACTCTTCAAGTATGTTTAAAATCTTCTTCTTTCTTTCTTGAAAACTCATATAATTGATTATATTTGATCAAATATAATCAAAAATGATCAAATATAATCATGAATGAAAAGATAAATATCATAAAGGAGCAGGTGTTGTCAGATGATTGG
>NZ_QAIL01000165.1 GCF_003061025.1 Pedobacter sp. HMWF019
CTGGGGAGGTGGTTATTGGGGCGGTGGCTATGTCAACCGTTTACCTGGAAACACCACTTATGGTGCAAGACCTTACAGAGGTAGGGAAAACGGCGTTGGCTATACCCCAAGATCCAGTAACTTGAACAGCAGTTATAACGGCCGCGGTGTGATCAGAACAACCAATGGCGTAAGCTATACAGAAAGAAGCAGATCAACACGTCCGGTAAATGTAAATTCTGGCAACAGAGGTGACAATCCATATATACAACCTAGACAAGGCAGAACGGAAAGTTATACCCCTCAAAGAGACAGCAGGCCTACTTATTCCCCTCCTTCTAATTCCGGCGGCAATTATGGCGGCGGCGGCGGCGGTGGCGGCAGAAGTCAAAGAGGTGGTAGAAACTAGTTAAACAAGAACCCTATTAAATGAAAAAATTCCTTACCATTCTTGGATTGGCTATGGTAGCCAATACCGGAGTAATATATGCACAATACGCGGGTGATGCCCTTAGGTTCTCGCAAACTAACTACGGCAGTTCAGCCCGTTTCAAAGGATTGGGAAATGCTCAAACCAGTTTAGGTGGAGATATCAGTTCCATTGGCGGTAACCCTGCCGGATTGGGAATGTTTACCAGATCTGAATTCAGCATCACACCTGAATTTAACAATACAGGTTCAAAATCAAACTATTTTGGCCAGAACTCCAATAGCACAAAAAATAGTTTTAACTTAAACCAGGCTGGCATAGTTTGGTATAACCCGGTCATCAGACCTAAAGGATCCAACCTGGATCAGGGGGTGGTTAGTTTTGTTTGGGGAATTGGATACAACAGAAATAACGATTTTAGCCAGCGTGTAAGCTTCGCCGGAAAAAATCCTAACAATTCTTTAGGCGATTATTTTGCTGAGCAGGCAAATAATACAGGCCAAACCCATCAAAACCTACCTGTAGGATTGGGTCAATTAGGCTATGACAATTTTCTGATCAATGAAACCAGCCCTGGCGTTTATCAAAAAGCAAATTCGCAACTCAACAACAATCAATATTACAATCAGACAAGGTGGGGTTCTACTTCTGAGTTTAACTTCGCCGGATCCATGAACATTTCCAACCAGGTTTATATTGGTGCTTCCATCGGATTTGTGACCATGCGTTATGATTATGACTCTAATTTCAGTGAAATGGGTTCTCTTACTTCCACTCCACAGGAATTGCCTGCGGATCCAAAAGTTGGCGATACCTATACCGCTTCTTATCTGCAGTCTCAGACAACCAGAGGTAATGGAATTAACGGAAGAATTGGTATTATCTATAAACCAATAAATGAATTTAGAATTGGGGCTTCCTTTCAAACCCCAACGTGGATGCATGTAGAAGATACTTATTCAGAAGCTGTAAATACACTTTATAATCCTGGAAATTCATTATACAGGCCTGATCAAAACAATTATGTATTTCAATATACATTAAGGACGCCTATGAAAACTTCCGTGGGTGCAAGTTTAATTATTGCAGGTAATGGTTTGTTAACCGGTGACGTAGATTTTGTAAATTACTCCAGCATCAAACTGAGCACCACATCGGATTACAATACCATTGATGACCGTTCTGTTTTAAACAACAACAATCAGGATGTTAAAGATTTTTACAAAAGTGCTGTTAACTTCCGTGTTGGTGGTGAGTACAAAATAGATCCGATTACGCTTCGCGCAGGTTTTGGCCTGAACGGCACCCCTTATAAACAAGATCCTGACAACCAGGCTCAGGTTAAATATTATAGCGCAGGTTTGGGCTACAGAATCAACCAGTATTATGTAGACCTTGCCTATCAGAGAGTAGAAACCAATCAAACATTTGTTCCTTATACAGTGGGAACAGATGCTTCACTGGACCCTACAGCAACAACAAAATTGAGTAAAAACAATGTTTTTTTGACTTTCGGAGTTCGCTTCTAATACTTAGAGAATCATTTCAAAATAAAAGCGCTGATGTCCTTGACATTAGCGCTTTTATTTTGAAATCTATTTATGGGAAACAACCCCTCCTACAGATAAGGTTTAAACCGCTCTATATTCTTTTCTACTTGAGCATCTTTAATCAACTCAGGTGCATGGTGCGGTTTCTTTCTTGCATCTATAATGACCGGACCTGTACAACCCCAATGTTTATCTTTAACAAAACTACCTATCCCATCTATATCAGACGCAGGATTACTTCTGGTAAAGCTTACCCAAACCAGGTTATTAATATCTTTGGCTGTAAACGCTGCATCATCACACAACACAATTAAGCCCAGACCTTCCAGATTCCGCTGTTGAAGCTGATCTTTCAACTCGCTAATTTCAACGCCGGCCTGATCCTTGTTCAAATAAGAAGGAGCCTGAACCGTCATAATGCCTTCCATAGCCATGTGATACCCGGAAAAATACCCATCTGTAGCAAGCCCCGAAGGTAATGCCGTGCTCAGTTGGCGCTTTATTTCGCCTGCTGCTGCAAACACCACTTTAGAACCAGAATTCAATCCTTCTCCACTATAATCTAAGGTATCTATCGTGGTTTGCGTATAAAAATGCAGGTCTCTGGTGAAATCCATACGTTCCAGTATATGCTTCAAAAAGGCCCTGATATGATGCGTACTGAGCTTCTCGTCATCCTCTCTTGCAGCAATAAATACATATTTCGCCAGGCTCAACTGGTTCTTACCTAAAATATGATTGGCAATGGTTAAGATCTCCTGTGGTCTGCGTTCCTTTAAATAAGGTGTATATCTTTCGCTTCCTATCGCAAACAACAATGGATGCACACCAGCCGCATCTACAGCATTCACCTCTTTCAGCCCATGAATTTCCTGCGGAAGTGCCGAACCTGCTATTTCATGGATCAGAGCACCAAAGCTTGTGTCTTCTTGCGGAGGTCTCCCTACTACGGTAAAAGACCAAATGGCATCTTTCTTATGGTATACATTGTGCACCTTCATTAAAGGAAAAGGATGCGTTAAACTGTAATAACCTAAATGATCCCCAAAAGGACCCTCTGGCTTATTTTCCTGCGGATAAACCGTACCTGTGATCACAAAATCAGCATCTGCAGAAATGCAGAAACCTTCTTCATCATAGAAATAACGAAACCGTCTGTTACCTAAAGCACCTGCAAAGGTCATTTCTGACAGTCCTTCCGGCAGAGGCATTACGGCCGCCAGCGGATGTGAAGGAGGACCGCCTACGAAAATACTCACTTTTAAAGGTTGTCCTTTTGCATTGGCTTTGGACTGATGAACGCCTATCCCTCTATGGATCTGATAGTGCAATCCGATTTCTTTGTCTTTGATATATTCATTCCCGGCCAGCTGTATACGGTACATCCCCAAATTAGAGTTCATAACACCTGGTTTATCCGGATCTTCGGTGTAAACCTGTGGCATGGTTACAAAAGGTCCGCCGTCCATCGGCCAGTTTACAATTTGCGGAAGCTGACTGATAGTAGTTTTACTAAAAGTAGCTTTGAACAGGCTTTGTTTCATTGGTAAAGCAGAAAGTGCCGTTAAGCCTGCCCCTGCATATTTAAATGGGTTTTTAAGTGCCTTAATTGGATCTGAACGAAGCCCTACCAATTGCTGAACTTTATCCAGGCTGTCCCTGAACATAAACTTGGATCTTTCCAAAGTTCCAAACAAGTTGGAAACTGCAGGAAAAGGACTTCCTTTGACTTTTTCAAATAGAATGGCTGGGCCTTCCTGCTCAAAAATCCGCAAATGGATTGCAGCCATTTCCAGGTAAGGATCTACTTCTTCTTTTATACGTATAAGATGTCCGTGTTTTTCTAAATCAGCAACACATTCTGATAAGCTGTTATATCCCATTACCCACAAAGTTAAATTTAAGTTTGTAAGCTTGTTGGAAAAAATCAAATTACTCTTCGAGGACTGGACTCCTTGCCCCGCTGCGCTCTTGTGGCAAGGCGCCCTGAGGTCCTCTCTGAGTAATGTTGATTTTTTATAGGGCGCTTAGCAAAGGAGGTGAGTCCGGGCAGGGTGCATAGAGATGGAGTATAGGGTTATATTGTAATGTATATTGTAATGTATATTGTAATGTATATTGTAATGTATATTGTAATGTATACCTATAATTTTCTTTGTTTATATGGTAAAAAGCCTTTTTTCCAAAACTCTTGGCTGGGATAATTGTTCTATTCTAAACATATTTAATAAAATAAAAACAACAATTACTATGGACGCTAAAGAGATTAGTTTGAATGAAAAAAAGGTAAAACCAGTAGTAGACATGCTCAACGATTATCTTGCAAACTATCACATACACTATCAAAAATTAAGAGGATGCCACTGGAACATTAAAGGCCAGAATTTCTTTACCCTGCACCTTAAGTTCGAGGAATTATATACCAACGCTCAACTGACCATTGATGAAATTGCAGAACGTGTTCTTACCCTAGGTAAACCACCACACAGTCGTTTCGCAGATTATATTAGTGAATCTTCCATTAAAGAGATCAATACCATAGGCCTTAAAGACCTTGATATGGTAGACGCCATCCTCGACGACATGTCTCAACTCATCCAACTGGAAAGAGAATTACTTGAAGCAACAGACAAAGCCGGAGACGACGGTACCAACGACATGGTCAACCGTTTCATGCAATTCAAAGAAAAAAACACCTGGATGCTACGCTCATTCGCAAACAAGAAATAAAACATCCCTATTCAACTTAAGAAAGCCCTGCTCCAAAAAAGCATGGCTTTCTTCGTTTACACACCTTATTTATCACTATAACATAAT
>NZ_QAIL01000166.1 GCF_003061025.1 Pedobacter sp. HMWF019
ATTTTAGGGGGCAATAAATAATTATTAACAAATTAAATACAAGCAAGTGAATACGTTAAGTTACAAAACTGTCTCGGCCAATGCAAAAACTGTTAACAAACAGTGGGTTGTTGTTGATGCGGAAGGCGAGATTTTGGGGCGCTTGTCATCGAAGATCGCAATGATCATCCGTGGTAAAAACAAGCCTGAGTACACCCCACACGTAGATTGCGGAGATAACGTTATCGTTATTAATGCAGACAAGGTAAAATTGACCGGAAACAAATTCAGTGAGAAAGAATACATTTCTTACACTGGTTATCCAGGTGGTCAACGTTTCATCTCTCCTAAAGAGTTAATGGCGAAACACCCTACACGTGTTATCGAGAAAGCCGTTCGTGGTATGTTACCTAAAACAAAATTGGGTGCTAAATTGTACACCAACCTTTTTGTTTATGCAGGTTCTGAGCATCCTCACCAGGCACAATCACCAAAAACCATTACACTTTAATTAAAGGAAGAAAGAAATGTCAGTTACTAATACTTCAGGAAGAAGAAAAACTGCTGTTGCACGTATCTATTTAAAAGAAGGCAACGGCACTATTACCGTAAATGGTAAAGATCACAAAGTATATTTCCCAACATTACCTTTGCAATATATCGTTAACCAATCTTTAGAAGTTTCTGAAACAGTTGGTCAGTATGATATTACTGTAAATGTAGCGGGTGGAGGTGTTAAAGGCCAGGCAGAGGCTGTTCGTTTAGCTATTGCTAAAGCTATTGTTGAATTAGATGCTGAGAAAAAACCAGCATTACGCGCTAAAGGGTTAATGACCCGTGATATGCGTATGGTTGAGCGTAAGAAACCAGGACGTAAGAAAGCACGTAAGAAATTCCAATTCAGTAAACGTTAATCGTAAGGAGACAACACAATGGCAAGAACAACATATCAAGACTTATTGGATGCAGGTGTACACTTTGGTCACCTTACCCGTAAATGGAACCCAAAAATGGCGCCTTACATTTTCATGGAGCGCAATGGTATCCACATTATAGATTTAAATAAAACTTTAACTAAAACTGAAGAAGCTGCTTCTGCGATTAAACAAATCGTAAAATCAGGTCGTAAGATCTTATTTGTAGCGACTAAGAAACAAGCTAAAGAAATCGTTGCTGAGCAAGCAAAAAAAGTAAACATGCCTTTCGTAACTGAGCGTTGGTTAGGTGGTATGTTAACTAACTTTGCTACCGTACGCAAGTCTATCAAAAAGATGTCTAACATCGATAAAATGACTAAAGACGGTACTTATTCGATCCTTTCTAAGAAAGAGCGTTTAATGATTCAGCGTGAGCGTATCAAATTGGAAAGCTTATTAGGTGGTATCGCGGATCTTAACCGTTTACCAGCTGCTATCTTTTTAATTGACGTTAAAAAAGAGCATATCGCTGTGAGCGAAGCGTTGAAATTAAACATTCCAACATTTGCAATGGTGGATACGAACTCTGATCCTTCGAACATCGATTTCCCTATCCCGGCGAATGATGATGCAACTAAATCGATCTCTTTAATCACTGATGTAATCATCAAAGCGATTGAAGAAGGTTTAGACGAGCGCAAGCGTGAGAAAGATGATGAAGCTGAAAAAGAAGCTGTAGCTGCTAAAGCTGCTGCTGATGCTCCTGAAACTGCTGCACCTGGCGAGAGAAGAAAAAAAGTGAGTGCTGAGTCTGAAGAAGGAACCAGCGAAGCGTAGATAATATAATTTTGGGTTGTATGTTGTGCGTTGCGGGTTTTACTTACAACAATCAATATACAACCCTTATTTTTTTAAATAAAACTTAAAAAGGAAACAAAAATGTCAGTACAAATTACTGCTGCAGATGTAAACAAATTACGCCAACAAACCGGTGCCGGTATGATGGATTGCAAAAAAGCATTAACAGAAGCAAACGGCGATTTTGAAGCAGCCGTTGATTACTTACGTAAAAAAGGTGCTAAGGTAGCAGCCAGCCGTCAGGATCGTGATTCTAACGAAGGTGTTGTTATCGCTAAAGCTACAGCAGACGGTAAACGTGGTGTTGTTGTAGAATTGAACTGCGAAACTGACTTCGTAGCTAAAAATGCTGATTTCGTTGCTTTGGGTAACAAATTTGCTGATTTGGCTATTGAGAAAAACCCAGCTTCTTTAGAGGAATTATTAGCTCTTGAAGTAGATGGTCAGAAAGTTTCAGATATCATTGTAGAGAACACTGGTAAAATCGGTGAGAAAATTGGTATCTCTAAATTCGAAACTGTTACAGGTGAAAAAGTTGTTCCTTATATCCACGGTAACTACCGTTTAGGTGTATTGGTTGCTTTAAACCAAAATGTTGATGGTGTTGAAGAAGCAGGTAAAGATGTAGCGATGCAAATTGCTGCAATGAACCCGGTTGCTTTAGATAAAGCAGACGTAGATTCAACTACTATTGAGCGCGAAACTGAAATTGCTAAAGAGCAAATCCGTGCTGAAGGTAAACCAGAAGAAATGGTTGAAAAAATTGCTGCTGGTAAATTGAACAAATTCTACAAAGACAGTACTTTATTGAACCAGGAATTTGTTAAAGATTCTTCTAAAGATGTTCGTAAATTCTTAAACGATACTTCAAAAGATCTAACTGTTACTTCATTCAAACGTGTACAATTAGGTTCTTAATTTGAATCAGCTATAAAAAAAGAGGGTATCCAATAGGATGCCCTCTTTTTTTATAGCTGATTATTGAAAGGCGGCTTTTCCAGCCGGTTCATCTCCAAGGTAAATCCATATGGCACCTTTGAGGTATTTGTTAACGGCATTTAGCATATCCTGACAGCTCACCTTATTGATGCTGGCAATTTTATTTTCTTCTATCCTATAATCGCCAAATATCTCGGCCTTACCCAGGTCTTCCACGATGGCGCTGGAGCTTTCCTGATGTCTGTAATAGGTTCGTTTATGGTTTTTCTTGATGTCGTCCAGTAAAGATTGGCTGAAGAGATTGGAACGCATGCTTTTATAAACGTTTACTATAGCCTGATAAGCTTTAACGGGTTGGGTGGTGCTCACATACATGGACATATATGGGATTTGCAGTGACTTTATCGTTGCGCCAGGGGAATAAGATAAACTTTGTTTTGTCCGCAATTCATAAAAAAGATGGCTGCTTAACGCGTTAATCGATAGCATAAAGGGTAGATAGTCAGGGTTGTTCATTGGCGGAGCATTCATCACGCAACTCATATAGTTAGTAGCCAGGTCTCTTTGTTCAGTCAGTAGTTTTTCGCCCTCCATTAATTTTTGATCATAGACCGGTAGTGTATAGGGGGCTTCAGGAATTGAAGAAAGGGAAGCCAGAATTTTCTTCTCGAGCTCTTCTTTGGTGATTTTCCCTGCGACGACGAGGAACATTCTGTTTTTGTTTAAAAGGGTCTGGTAATAATAATCCTTGACTTGTTTAATTCTAAAGTTAGTGACGATCTCTTCCGTTCCGGTTGGATCTGTACTGTAGGGACTATCCTGGAAAATGGCACTCATAGACAATTTCTCTATCCGGCTTTCCGGGTCGGCGTTCTGGCTGTGTATACGGGCAATCGTTTTTTCTTTGGACGATTGAAACTCTGGTTGCTCGAAAGCCGGGTTTACCACTGCATCTGCAAAGAAGTTCCAGCCCTTGTCGAGGTATTTGGAAATGCAGTCCAAGGTTATTGTTCCATAATCTGTTCCCGATGAACCCTGGATTTCAATGCCAAATTCATCATTGAGTTCTTTGTAATCTGCAGCACTATAGTTTTTTGATCCACCGGTAGCAGCTGTAGTGAGTGCCATGTTCTCTATTCCGGCTTGCTCAGGAGCATAATTCATAACACCTCCCCGATAGAACATGCGAATGCTCACAGTTTCTTTTTCGGTGGGTCTGAGAATAACCTTCAGGCCATTTACAGTAAAATCAATGGCTTTATGTTGTGCTTTTAAGGGTAGCAGAAATACAAGGAAGATGGGCGCTAATATAAAACGTTTCATGAGGTTAGTTGCTTGGTTTAAAGAATTGCTGAGGATTGATGGCGGTGATCATGGCTTTATTGAGCATCAGGCCGGCACAGTAGGGTTTCCCTTTGATGTATTTTCTTACATAATCCAGCAGATCTTTTCGGGTTACCTTATTTAGGTTCTCTTCGTAATTGGTATAATAATCAATAGAAGCTGAAGCCCACCAGAAAGAAAGTAAGTGCGCATAATCAGAAGTAACTTCGCTTCGTTTGACTTGTTCTATGGAGAGCAAACGTTTGGCACGCTCTATCTGGACATCAGAAAGGTAGGTCTCTTCGTCCCAAAGAGAGATTTGTTTTAAAACTTCTTCATAACAGGCTTTGAGCTGAGCTGGATTGGGATTGACCATCAGACTGATGGGGCCGGTATATTTCTGGGTATAATAATTTACATCGGCCTCAAGAGCGAGGCCGGAATCTATTAGTGCTTTTTTGAGCTTAGATCCGTTTTGGTTCACAATGAAAGAGAAAACATCTGCAGCATAAGTTGCAGTCAAATCGTTTCGGGTATCGGGGCCATGCCAGCTGATGAGCAAAAAGGGCATAGGCGTTTTTTCAGACTCCACAATATAGTAGTCCTGTTTTTCCAGCGGTTTGAATTCTGGGATAGGCCATTTTTTGAAGGGGTCGTAATCCGGTGCTTTCCAGTTTCCAAATACGCTTTCGGCATAAGATAGAGCGTCTTCGGTCTGGACATCTCCAGCAATAATCAATACAGAATTGTCAGGGCGGTAATATTTATTCTTAATGGAGTCCATTTTCTCCGGTGTAGCAGATAAAATTACTTCATGATTGCCAATAACATTTTTCCTGGAGTAATTTGCGCCCCACATATGTCTGGAGTTTGCTTCCATAAGTGGGTAAATCGGACTGGATTCATGGCGTGTGAATTCGGCGTTTACGACTTCATTTTCTTTTTTCATCTCTTCTTTCCTGAATTTGGGAAAGCGAATGGCTGAATTCATGAACTTTAGGCCGGGCTTTAAATTCTCGGAAGGGAGTGTGAAATAATAATTGACCACCTCCTCTTTCGTTGTTGCATTTGAAGAGATTTCCAGTTCATTGCTTTTTCTGACAAAACTATCATTGTCAGGATAGTCCTTGTTGGTGGAAAAAAATAGGTGTTCATAAAGATGACTCAGTCCATTGAATTCATTAGTCTCCGTAAATGAGCCATTTCTGCAGGCAAATTCAATGGTTACCAGAGGAACAGTGTGATCTGTGACGACGATAATTTCAAGACCATTGGATAACTTTTTTAAATGAGTGTTTTCTTTAACAGATTGTTGTGCAAAAGAAATAAAGGGACAAACCAATAGGGCGGTAATTAAAAACCTGGAGCGCATATGTTGAAATTTTAGCTAAACTTAAGGCTTAAATTTAATTTTATTTAGAGACATAAAAAACTTTTTGTGTTAAGCTTGAGTACAGGTCTGCGATTTATATGTAGTTTTATGCTTATGTACATTCTGGTCCTCCATGGAGGATATAAAGGTTAATTTATCTGTTTATGATCATCATAAAAAACTGTAAATTTTTTGAAGAAGGAAAGCTTCTTCAACAGCAACAGGTTGCCATTGAAAATGGTTTTATCACGAAATTAGGTGCAGAAGTTCCGGCAGCCGGGATAGTCATCGATGCAAAAGGCAATTACCTGGCACCTGGTTTTATTGAACTGCAGATTTACGGTAGCGGGGGTAATTTGTTCTCGGCCTATCCAACGGCTGATACGCTGCGGCAGATGGATCTGGATCTGGCAAGTAAAGGTACAACAAGTTTTATGGCTTGTGTGGCAACCAATAGTATGGAGGTTGTGTATCAGTGTATCGAAGCGGCTAAAGTCTATAGGCACGAAGCTAAGGGCTTTCTTGGCGTGCATTTGGAGGGACCTTATTTGAACCCAAAGAGATTGGGGGCGCATGTTCCTGAATATGTTCGCAAAGCTTCGATGGATGAGGTGAAAAGATTGATGGAGCATGCGGACGGGACTGTGAAGATCATGACGATTGCTGCGGAGCTGCAGGATGACGATGTGATCCGGTATCTATTGGACCAGGACGTCATCTTATCTCTGGGACATAGTGATGCGACTTTCGAACAAGCTACAGCTGCTTATAATAAAGGGGTAACCACCACCACCCATTTGTTCAATGCGATGCCTTCTATCCACCACCGGTCTCCAAATCTGCCGGTTGCAGTATTTAATCATCCTACAGCTATGGCCAGTATTATTGCCGATGGAAACCATGTGGATTTTGAGGTGATCAAAATGAGCCATCAGTTGATGAAGGAACGTTTGTTCCTGATCACGGATGCGGTAACAGAGTGTCATACCGGGCCTTATCAGCATCAGCGGAGCGGAGATAAATTTATTACACCTAATGGCACACTTTCCGGATCCAGTATTACGATGCTGGATGCGGTAAAAAACTGTGTGGAGTATTGTGGTATTCCATTGGAAGAGGCTTTAAATATGTCTTCACTGCATCCTGCAAAAGTACTTGGGAAATCGGATTTCTTTGGAAAAATAAGTGCCGGATATACGGCTGATCTGTTGCTGCTGGATGATGATTTAAACCTGCAAAAGGTTTTTGTTGGGGGACTTGAACATTTGATCCCCAATAATTAAAACAAATAGCTATTTTTGGACTCATGAAATATAAGAGGATCCTATTAAAATTAAGTGGCGAATCGCTGATGGGCGATAAGCAATACGGAATTGACAATGAGCGCGTTAGGCAATACGCAGAGGATATCAAAGCGGTGCATGCCCAGGGGCTTGAGGTGGCCATCGTGATTGGAGGGGGGAATATCTTCAGAGGATTGAGTGCAGAAAAATCAGGAATGGACCGTGCACAGGCAGATTATATGGGTATGCTGGCTACTGTGATCAACAGTATGGCGCTTCAGGATGCCTTGGAAAAAGTTGGTCTGAAAACCAGGTTGCTTACAGCGATCAAAATGGAACAGATCTGCGAACCATTTATCCGCAGAAGAGCCGTTAGACACCTTGAAAAAGGACGTGTGGTTATTTTCGGTGCAGGTACTGGTAATCCTTATTTTACGACAGATTCTGCTGCTGCTTTGAGGGCAATTGAGATCAAAGCGGATGTGGTTTTAAAAGGTACCCGTGTAGATGGAATCTATACCGCGGATCCGGAAAAAGACCCTACTGCAACACGTTTCGATAAAATTTCTTTTAGAGAGGTTTATGCCAAAGGACTAAATGTAATGGATATGACTGCATTTACACTTTGCGAAGAAAATGAACTTCCAATTATCGTTTTTGATATGAATAAGCCAGGTAATTTTATGAAAATTGCTAAGGGCGAGGAGATAGGAACACTCGTAAAAGGCTGATTTTAGATTTTTTTATATTTTTGCACAAACAACACAAATTATGAATGACCTCATAAAGAAACAATTACAAGACGCCCAGGCTACAATGGACAAAGCTATTGCACATTGCGAGTCTGAGCTGACCAAAATTCGTGCTGGAAAAGCTTCTGCGGGTATGCTGGAAGGAATCATGGTAGATTACTATGGTAACCCGACACCATTGAGCCAGGTGGCCAGTATCAATACGCCGGATGCACGTACTTTACTGATCCAGCCTTGGGAAAAAACATTGTTAACACCTATAGAGCGGGCCATTTTAGAAGCCAATATTGGGATCAACCCTCAAAATGACGGTGTTATTATCCGTTTGGTTGTTCCGCCACTTACAGAAGAACGCAGAAAGGACCTGGTTAAAAAAGTTAAAGAAGAGGCAGAGAGAGGAAAGATTGCTATTCGCAACATTCGTAAAGATGCGAACGAAAAGATCAAAAAACTAAAAGGGGAAGCTGTTTCTGATGATGAAATTAAGACAGGCGAAGGCGAAGTTCAGAAAATAACCGATGCATATATCATTAAAGTAGATAAACATGCTGAGGTTAAAGAGAAAGACATCATGACGGTTTAAAGCCGGCGAATTATAATATTGTTGTAATTAAAAGGGAATATGGTGGAAGCTATATTCCCTTTCTTTATTTTTGAAGCCCAAATAGTTATACCGATTGTGTATTTGAAAACTGTTTGCAAACAAAATGAAATTATTGATTCAGTATCTAAAACGGCACCAATGGGTTGTTGTGCTTGCACTCGTCCTGGCTTCCATTAATATAGGTTTTTCTTTACTTGATCCTTATATCACCGGAAGGATTGTAGACCGGTTTATAGAAAAAAAAGACATCCTTTCCAGAAATGAATTTGTTTGGGGGGTATTGGGCTTGGTTGGATTAAGTATTGGTGCGGCAATGGTATCAAGGATTGCCAAGAACTTCCAGGATTATTTTACCAGTATTATTGTGCAGAAAGTGGGTGCCAGAATGTATGCGGATGGCTTGAAGCATTCCCTTGAACTGCCTTACCAGGTTTTTGAAGACCAGAGAAGTGGAGAAACATTGGGTATTCTACAAAAAGTACGTCTGGATAGCGAGAAGTTTATTACCTCTTTTATCAGTATCCTGTTTGTGAGTTTAATCGGAATGGTCTTTGTTATTGTTTACTCTGTTGCGGTGAGCTATAAAGTGACCCTGATTTATTTTTCTGCTATTCCGATCATCAGTTTTGTGAGTTGGTTCCTGAGCCGGAAAATAAAAACGATACAGAAGACCATCGTTGCAGAAACGACTGCGCTTGCAGGTTCTACAACTGAATCTTTGAGGAATATAGAACTGGTAAAAAGTTTAGGTTTGGCCAAACAGGAAATAGAAAGGCTGAACAAGACAACCTATAAGATCCTGGGGCTGGAGCTCAAGAAAGTGAAGTTTGTAAGGAGTATGAGTTTTGTGCAGGGCACAACGGTTAACCTGGTACGGAGTACAATGGTGGTAGTCTTGTTGATCCTGATCTTTGAGAACACCATTTCACCGGGGCAATATTTCTCTTTCTTATTCTATTCCTTTTTCCTTTTTGGACCGCTTCAGGAGCTGGGCAATGTAATCCTGTCCTGGAGAGAGGCTGAAGTGTCACTGGGTAACTTCAAAAGGATATTAAGTACACCAATAGATGTGAAACCGGAAAATCCGGTGAAACTGGATAAGATTACCAGACTTTCTTTCGCAAATGTTAATTTTAAACACCTGACCGGTAGGGCGAATGCCTTGAACAATATTAGTTTTAATACCAGGAATGGGGAAACCATTGCCTTTGTTGGGCCTTCTGGTTCAGGAAAAACAACCCTGGTAAAATTATTGGTGGGCTTATATCAGCCTATGGAAGGGGAGGTCTTTTATAATGAGATTTCCGGTAAGGATATTGACCTGGATCAACTGAGGGAAAAGATCGGTTTTGTGACACAGGATACGCAGTTGTTCTCCGGTACGATTCGCGAGAACCTACAGTTTGTGCGTCCGCTGGCTACGGATGAAGAGTGTATGCGGGTATTGCAGCAAGCGGCTTGCCATAACTTGTTGGCCAGGGCTGATAAAGGCCTGGATACCGTAATTGGTGAAGGTGGGGTTAAAGTATCCGGAGGCGAAAAACAACGTCTGTCTATTGCCCGGGCCCTGCTTCGCCAGCCGGATATCCTGGTGTTTGACGAAGCGACTTCTTCTCTGGATTCTTTAACGGAAGAAGAAATTACCGGTACGATCAGGGAGATTTCTGAGCAAACCAGTCATATGACGATCTTGATTGCGCACCGCCTGTCTACGATCCGCCATGCCGACAGGATCTTTGTGCTGGAGAAAGGCCATATTATAGAGCAAGGCAAACATGAAGACCTTTTAGAAGAAAAAGGGCTGTATTTTGCCATGTGGCGCCAGCAGGTAGGTGAACGTGTAGAGCACGTTTAGACCGCCGCAGGCTCTGTTTTACTGCCACTGATGTCGTCGAGCGTTAAGCCCAGCAGGCTCTTGGTTTTGGAGTAGGTAATTCCGGCCACGAGAATGGTCATACAACCTCCAAATACCACTGCGGGCACGGTTCGCATCAGTTTTGCGGTTAAGCCGGATTCAAAGGCACCGATCTCGTTGGAAGAGCCAATGAACATACTGTTTACCGCAGAGACCCGTCCACGCATTTCATCGGGGGTAAGTAATTGCATGATGGTAGAGCGGATCAGTACGCTGACACTGTCAAAGGACCCTTCTGCGAAGAGGAACATCAGGGTCAGGTAGAAGTTCTTGGACAGGCCGTAACAGATGATGCTGGTCCCAAATCCAACTACAGCGATGAGCAGGTTTCTCCAGGGTTTTCTCATTGGGGAGATGCGTGTCATCACGAACATGGTGAGGACGGCTCCTGCAGAGGCTGAGGCCCGCATAAAGCCAAGGCCTTCGGAGCCTACTTTTAAAATATCATTAGCAAAAACCGGAAGCAGGGCGACTGCGCCGCCAAAAAAGACAGAGAAAAGATCCAGGCTCATTGCGCCTAGCATCATTTTGCTTTTAAATACAAATTGTACACCTTCGGTGAGGCTTTTCATGATGCTTTCTTTGGGGATATATCTTGGCGGGTGCTTTTTAAAGAATGCAATACAGCCCAGGGCAATCAGAATAAAGAAAAGAATAACACAATAGGTAACGGTTACGCCGAAGAAGGCATAGATCAGTCCACCAACTGCCGGACCAATGATAGAGGCGGTCATATAGGTTGAACTGTTCCAGGTACTGGAATTCGGATACAATTCTTTAGGTACAATCTGCCCCATAATAGAGAAGGCTGCCGGGTTATAGAAGCCTCTGGCAATACCGATTCCGAAGACCATCAGGTACATAATCGGAACAATGTATTTTACCGGTACATAAGTATGCATTTGCTGCAGGGTAACAATCGTCATGACCAGGGAGCATAGAAATACGCCGATAAAGATCTTCAGCAGCAAACCTCTTTTTTCAGATTTATCGGCTATATATCCACCATATAGGGCTATTCCAATAGAAGGAATAGCTTCACAAAGACCGATCAGTCCAAGGGCGAGAGGATCTTTGGTGAGGTGGTAGATGTGAAAGCCGATGATCACGGCCTGCATCTGATAGGCAAACGTAAAAAAGAAACGCATGCCCATATAAGAGCGGAATTCTTTATAGCGCAGGGCCGCGTAGGGGTCCTGCTTGTCAATAATGGCAGAGTCTTTCAAGAGGAAATATTTTGAACAAATGTAGTTCTCCTGAAATTAAAGAACTATCATTTGTTTATAAAATTTCCGCTACATGATTTTATTGTAGAAGGCTTTATAGGCTTCCTGCAGATCTTCAGCCTGGTTAATGGCGGCTGAAGCAGCAATACCGAAAATGCCGGTCTGCATCAGGGCGTCCACATCTTCTAAGGTTACACCGCCCACAGCGAGGACAGGGAGCTCCAGGTCCAGGTTGTTGAGCACGGCAATGGCTTTTGAATAGCCTTCTACGCCCAATAGTGCAGCGTTGTTGGGTTTGGTAGTCGTGATTTGGAAGGGGCCAAAACCGGCGTAATCGACACCTTCTTTATACAAACGGATCAACCCCTCTATGGTGTTGGAGGAGCCGCCTATGGTGTATTCTTCGCCAAGCTGTTTGCGCAGTTCGATGAAATTAGCCTCCATGTCCTCTATATGAAATCCCTGAATATCGGCTTTGCCTTTCAGGTGGATATGATCTGTGACGATCAGGGTAGCTCCCCAATCGTCACAAATAGTGGCAATTTGTTCAATGTCTTCCAGCAGTTCTTCGTCCTTTTTGGTCAGGCATCTGTATTGTATCCATTTGGCACCGGCCTCACAGGCCAGCTGTGCTTGTTGTACATGGCTTAAAGCTGGGATATCATGGGTAATGAACTGTAGTTTTTCTATATATTTCTTCACGTTGTGGAATGCTGTTGTTAAAACTTCAAATTTAGAGAAAGTAATAGGTTGGTGCCTGCCTGTGGAAAATAAAAATTTTCTGTAGTGGTTTTTCCCTCGTACATGGAGCTGTAGGTATAGCCGTTGCTTTCATATTTTTTATCAAAAATATTGTTCACCAGCAGGCCAAGGTTGATGTTTTTAATGCCAAAAGCCTTAAAATCGTAGCCTGCACGCAGGTTGCTTACAAAATAGCCCTTTAATTTCCTGGATTCATTTTGTGTATTATCCATATACTGTTTGCTAACGTATTTGTTTTGGAACCCAAAGGCCAGACCTGCAATAGGTTTATAGGCCAGTTCTGCAAAGAGAACGGCTGCCGGAGAGAAGGAAATATCGGGAGAGGCGTAATTGGTGGTCACTGTTTTGGTGATGTCTCCGTCGTCATTGTATTCGTACAGGTAATCCAGGTAGTTTTTAATCTTGTTTTTACTGAGGGCAGCATTGGCATTTAATACGAACTGTTTGCTCAGGATATAGGAAGCGTCGAGTTCAACGCCCAGTCTGTAGCTTTTGGACACATTCTGGCGCAGCGCTTCTCCTACGTCATTCAGTGCACCGGTGAGCACCAGCTGGTCTTTATAGAACATTCCATACACATTCAGACCGGCATTGAAGCGTTCTGTTTTAATCCGGTAACCCGCTTCCACATCATATAAACGCTCTGGTTTTGGAAAGGCATCTGCAGGCGCATTTACATAGTCGTCCCGGTTGGGTTCTTTGTTGGCTACGCTGAAGGAAGCATAGACATTGCTTTTCGTATCAATAAAATATGTAGCACCAAGTTTTGGATTAAAGAAGTTCAGCTGGTCTTTGATGTCAAGTGCATTCAGGTTTTTTTCTGTACCCAGAATCTTGTAGTCCAGCCTGCGGAACTGCAGGTCGGCAAAAAGGCTTAGTTTTTCTATTGGGCTGTAAACCGCCTTACCATAAACATTAAAATCAGTTTTGTTTCCAGTGTTGTCGTAATAGTGGTCGCCGTATTTGCCGTTGGAAGCGTACTGTGCCCAGATGATTTCTCCGAAGTGCTTTCCATCGTATTTGTTATAAGCTCCACCAAGGGTAAAGTTTAAATTGGATTGCGGATGGTAGTTGAAATTATAAGTAAGCCCGTAGAAATTATTGTCTAGCCATCTCCGGCGGATCAAGTCGGTAGTGGTCTGTGGCTTTCCATCAACATTAAGATCGGCTAAGCCATAGTTTTTAAATTTCTGATCTGTTTTATATTCTTCATAGTAGCCCTTGCCGTCGGTGTAGTGCAAGGCGCCGTTAAAAGAGAACTGGTCATTAAACTGCCGTGCATATAGCAATTGGTAGTGGCTTTGCCAGTAGTTATCGGTTTGGTCTTTATAGGTAAAGGAGTTATAAGTCCGGTTGCCTGAGTTCAGCAGGTTGGCCGCATCTGCATCGCTGAGCCAGTTCCTGGCAATATAGGCTTTCATGCCCTCCACGTCGCCGTTCAGTCTGGATTCAGGAACGCCGTTCCAGGCTTGGTAGGTCTTTTCAGATCCGGAGAAAACATTTAAACGGAGCAGGTCCTTTTTGCCCTGGTAAGCGCCAGAAAGAAAATAGGATTTTAAAGTAGAGGCTGCTCGGTCAATAAAGCCATCAGAACTGATCCTGGACAATCGGCCATCGAAGCTGAATTTATTGTCGATCAGACCTGTTCCTACTTTAACGGTGTTTTTTAGGGTATTGAACGAGCCGTATGTATTGTTTAATTCGGCGTAAGGCTGTGCAGAGGGGGCTGAAGTCTGTACATTTAAACTTCCTCCGAAAGCCCCGGCTCCATTGGTAGAGGTACCTACACCACGCTGAATCTGGATGTTCTCTACCGAAGAAGCGAAATCGGGCATGTTTACCCAAAATGTGCCCTGGCTCTCACTGTCATTGTAGGGGATGCCATTCAGGGTAACATTGACCCTGGTGGCATCACTGCCCCTGATCCGTATGCCTGTATAACCTACACCGGCACCGGCATCCGAAGTGACCACTACGCCGGGTGTATTGTTGAGGATAAAGGGAAGATCCTGACCAAAGTTGTTTTCTTTGATGTATTCCTTGCTGATGTTTTTATAGGTTGTGGCCGATTTTTCATTGGCACGGGTTGCGCTTACAATCACTTCATCGGCAAGATATGCGGCTGGTGTGAGTGTAAAATCTGCAGTGAGATCGGAGCCCAGGTTAATGCTGCGTTCTGTGCTGTTGTAGCCAATAAAGCTGACGATCAGGGTATATTTTCCTGGTTTTAGGTTCTGGATCTGGTAAGCACCCTCCAGATTGGTGGTTGCGCCAAGGCTTTGACCCTTTAACCGGATGCTTGCGCCTGGAAGGGCCTGTTTGCCCGATTCTGATACTCTTCCTGAAATAGAGAATTGTGCCTTTGCAAATACAGGGAACAGCAGTACAGCAATGGCTGCGATCAGTAATTTTTTCAATTTTTTTTATTCCTTTTTAGTTAAACCTTCTATGAGCAGGGGTACCCACAGTTTAGTTAAACTCCATAACTCCAATCCCTACGCCGGCATTATCCGGATCAGGTGCATACATCTCAACGTTTTTGGTTGTTTGCAGATGTAATGGGTATGATCTCAGCCCGTTTTTGTGTTTTTTACAAAACAAGGCACCCCCTTTTGATAAGGCAAAGGTATTGAATTTATTTTAAAAGGAAGTGATCAACCGCTTTCAATGCATTTTTGAAGCGATCTTCTACCCCGCTGATGACAGTATAGTTGGCATTCAGGGCCTGCAGCTCTTTGTGCCAGATGCGCATAAAGTGTTCGCGGAGATGCGGAAAATCTCTCAATGGGTCTTCCTGCCAGGGCAGGTCAATGTCCATGAGCAGGTACAGATCATAGGGACGCTGTGGTAGTGCGTCTAATACAATCTGTGGTGTTTCTCCCATCATTTCATCGCTCCAGATCTTAACCGTGAGAAAAGTGGTGTCGCAGAAAATGAAATCTTTTTCGGCAGTGGCCAGAACAGATTCTTCCAAAGCTACCTGACCGTGGAACATATTGATTTCGTCCTGAAGTGTACAGGGTTCCGTTAATGCGGCGCAATAGTAGCGGGCATATTCTGCAACCCAGGCGGTTTGATAATGTCTGGCCAGTTGTTGGGTGATGGTCGATTTTCCAGTGCTTTCCGGACCGACAATAGCGATTTTTTTAATTGATTTGCTCACGGTAGGTTTTCCTCCAGTCTAAATAGCCAATAATGGCCAGGATAATTAATACAAAGTAGAGAATTGCTGTAAGAGAGAGGTGTTTATGAATGTATAGGGGTACATAACAAATATCCACAACAATCCACAGGATCCAGTTTTGCAGGATTTTCCTGGTCATGAGTAATTGTGCGACGAAACTCATTGCTGTACAGAAGCCGTCAATGTAAGGAACATCGGTATCGGTGTATTTGCTTAGAAAAAGGCCTAATAGTACGGTCAGGATAAGAATTCCTCCAATTATATAGAACCATTGTTTCCCGCTGATGCGTTCTATAGGTTTCTCTTTGGCTGTTTTCTTCTTGAGCCAATAGTACCAGCCATAAAAAGCGGTGGAAAGAAAATAGAATTGCAAAACCGTATCGCCGTAAAGTTTGCTTTCATAAAAAACAATGCTGTAGGCCAGTACACTAATAATAGAAACCGGCCAGTTCCAGATGTTCTCTTTTGCGGCAAGGTAAATGCAGATAAATCCACTGATGGTTCCCACCCATTCCAGCAGGCTGGTTTGCTGAAACTGACTGATCAGAGATTGAAGAAAGGGAATGTCTAAAAGAAGCATGGGCCAAATGTAGCTAACCCAGGCCGTAAAAAAAATCCGGCAGGGAATCCTTCCCGGCCGGATAATAAACCAAACAAACTATTTATGAAGAATACCCTCCGTGCAATATATTGCTGAGGATGTTTTTGTGCTGTTTTTGCAAACAACTACATGGAAAACGGCAATTGTTAAGGTCTAGTACCCAGATTTTACTGCCGGGTTATTTCATGACGCTTTGATGACTTCTTACTCCCGGACTAAAACAATTTTTGTTTTTATTTGCTATATGGAGTGTAATGTTCATCTTTAGCTTAAATACTTGCACCATGAAGTCTATAAAAATTGTAACACCTGCAGCTTTGATCCTGATTAGCCTGTTGTTTTCTTTTACGCTGATCAGAAAAGGTGGTGTACAGGGAAAAATCAGCCCTGCAGAAGGGATACAACAGGTGCTCCTTATTCTGGGAACAGATACCTTAAAGATCCAGCCTCAGGCCGGAAATTTCAAGGTTGACAATATAAAGGCCGGTACATATAAATTGCTGGTGAAAACCCAAATGCCCTATAAAGATTTTACCATTGCCGAGGTGCCTGTGATAGACAGCGCAACAACCGATGTAGGGCAGATTAAGCTGCTGCAATATTAAGCTGCAGCAGCCTTGTTTTGGCTTGTAGCTTTTTTTGAAAAAACCTATACATTATAGGACCTAAAGCTGTATCTTTGCATCCCGACAGAACAGTCGGGATCTTTCTTGTAGCATAGAAAATCTCGAGCGCAAAATTTTAAAGCCAATATGCCAAGAGACACCTCCATACGTTCAGTATTGATTATCGGATCCGGACCAATTATTATTGGCCAAGCCTGTGAATTTGATTATTCAGGATCCCAAGCAGCCCTTTCATTAAAAGAAGAAGGAATTGAAGTTTCAATCATCAACTCCAATCCGGCTACGATTATGACCGATAAGGTTATTGCAGACCATGTTTACCTGCGACCGTTAACAGTAGATTCTATAGAAGAGATTCTGATAGAGCAAAAGATCGATGCTGTATTGCCAACCATGGGAGGGCAAACTGCACTGAACCTTTGTAAAGAAGCTGAAGAACGTGGAGTCTGGGAAAAACATGGCGTTAAAGTTATAGGGGTTGATGTAGCCGCTATAGAAAAAACAGAAAACAGAGAAGCCTTCAGACAGCTTATGGTGGATATAGGCGTTGGCGTTGCTCCCTCAAAAATTGCCAATTCCTTTCTGGAAGGTAAAGAAGCCGCACAAGAGATCGGTTATCCATTGGTTATCCGTCCGTCCTATACTTTAGGTGGATCGGGTGGCGGTTTCGTACATAAAAAAGAAGAATTCGATGCTGCATTGAAACGTGGTTTAGAAGCTTCGCCAACACATGAAGTACTGGTTGAACAGGCTGTTTTGGGTTGGAAAGAGTATGAGTTGGAACTGCTTAGGGATAGCAATGACAATGTGATCATCATTTGTTCGATTGAAAACTTCGATCCAATGGGAATCCATACGGGAGATTCTATTACTGTTGCACCGGCAATGACTTTGTCTGACCGTTGTTATCAGGATATGCGTAATCAGGCCATCAAAATGATGCGCGCCATCGGTAATTTTGCCGGAGGTTGTAATGTTCAGTTCTCGGTAAACCCCGATAATGATCAGATCATTGCTATTGAGATCAACCCAAGGGTATCCCGTTCATCTGCACTGGCAAGTAAAGCGACTGGTTATCCGATTGCAAAAATAGCCTCTAAACTGGCTATAGGTTATAACCTGGATGAAATTGAGAACCAGATTACTAAAACCACTTCCGCTTATTTTGAGCCTACTTTAGACTATGTGATTGTTAAGATCCCACGCTGGAACTTTGATAAATTCAAAGGGGCTAATATGGAGCTTGGATTGCAGATGAAATCTGTAGGTGAGGTGATGGGCATTGGCCGTAGTTTTATCGAGGCCCTGCAAAAAGCTTGTCAGAGTTTAGAAATTGGCAGAGCAGGACTAGGTGCAGATGGTAAACACAACCGTAGTATTGATGAGATCATGTACGGATTGGAACATGCGAGCTGGAACAGGTTGTTCCTGATTAAGGATGCGATGAGTATGGGTGTGCCTTTGGAATCTATCCGTAAAGTAACCCGTATTGATAAATGGTTCCTTGCGCAGATCCAGGACCTGGTACATCTGGAAACAGAATTGAAAAGATATTCTTTGAATAATATACCAAAAGACTTTTTCTTCACCCTGAAACAAAAAGGTTTCTCTGATATTCAGATTGCCTATTTGCTGGGTAATGTAACGGAAGATGAAGTGTATGACCGCAGAACATCGCTGGGCATTAGAAGGGTTTATAAAATGGTAGATACCTGTGCTGCTGAGTTTGCTGCACAGACACCATATTATTACTCTACCTTTGAAGAAGAGAACGAATCTATCTCGTCCGACAGGAAAAAAATCATTGTTCTCGGATCGGGCCCGAACCGTATTGGTCAGGGTATTGAATTCGATTATTCTTGCGTACACGGGCTGCTGGCAGCTAAAGAAAGTGGTTTTGAAGCCATCATGGTGAACTGTAACCCGGAAACGGTTTCTACAGATTTCAACATGGCGGATAAGCTTTACTTTGAGCCGGTATTCTGGGAGCACGTACGTGAAATCATTGAGCTGGAAAAACCAGAAGGTGTAATTGTTCAGCTAGGTGGCCAGACGGCGCTTAAAATGGCAGAGAAACTGCATGAAAAAGGCATTAAGATCATCGGAACTTCTTATAATGACATGGATGTTGCAGAAGACCGTGGCCGTTTCTCTGATCTCTTAAAAGAGCTGGAGATTCCTTATCCTAAATATGGGGTAGCGGAAAATGCAGAGGAAGCGATTGTGGTGGCCAATGAAGTTGGTTATCCTGTACTGGTTCGTCCAAGTTATGTACTGGGTGGCCAGGGTATGAGCATTGTGATCAATGATGAAGATCTGGAGAAAGCGGTTGTTAAACTTTTGGGAGATCTGCCTGGCAACAGGGTACTGATTGACCACTTCCTGGACAGGGCAGAAGAAACGGAATCTGATTCTATCTGTGATGGAGAGGATGTGCATATTGTTGGTTTAATGGAGCATATCGAGCCTGCGGGGATTCACTCTGGTGATTCCAGTGCGGTGCTGCCGCCTTTCAGTTTATCTGATCAGGTAATCGCTGATATGGAAACCTATTCTAAAAAGATCGCAAGAGCTTTAAACGTGATTGGTTTGTTGAATATCCAGTTCGCTGTAAAAGATGGGAAAGTATATGTGATTGAAGCCAATCCAAGGGCTTCCCGTACAGTACCTTTCATTGCGAAGGCTTATGATGTACCTTACATTAACATTGCGGCTAAGATCATGCTGGGTGTGAACAAACTTAAAGACTTTAAGATAGAGCGTAAACTGCAAGGTTACGCGATAAAGGAGCCTGTATTCTCTTATGATAAATTCCCTGAGGTTCCAAAAGAACTGGGTCCGGAGATGAAATCAACAGGAGAGTCTATCCGTTTCATTAAAGATCTGGAAGATCCATATTTCAGAAAGCTCTATAAGGACAAATCTATGTACCTGAGCAAGTAAGAAGAAAAACCTATTATAAAGTCCCGAAAGGGACTTTTTTTATGCTCAGATTTTCTCCGGACATCTAATAAAAAATCCTCGCCATCTTACGATAACGAGGATAATCATCCCTATTGTTACGTTAAAACCCATTACTGGATCAGAACTGTTTTATCTAAGGCAAAGGCTATACCAGAATTAGTGTGCCTTCCACTTTCCTCTCTATACAGCTCCGGGAGGCGTTTATACATCAAAATGGCATTTTGTTTGTGTTTTTTAGCCGTGTAGCTTATTCCCCAATCGGGGAATTTTAAAGTAAAATTTCAGCGCCACAGTCTTCCCGGCTATCCGAACAGTGCGGAAAAAACATCCTCTATTTTACCCACACCCATAATTTCTATTTTATACTTCTCCTGCGAAAGGCCTTTCAGATTATATTTAGAAACAAAGATCCGGTCAAAGCCCAGTTTGTCCGCTTCTGAAATGCGTTGTTCTATTCTGTTCACCGCTCTGATCTCGCCAGATAGCCCAACTTCTGCGGCAAAACAAGTTTTAGAAGAAATAGAAATATCCTCATGGGAAGAAATGATGGCCGCCAATATGGCCAGGTCTATAGCCGGATCTTCTACTTTAATCCCGCCCGCAAGATTTAAGAAAACATCGCGTGTACTGAGGCGGAATCCGCATCTTTTCTCCAGGACAGCCAGTAGCATGTTCATTCTCCTGGTATCAAAGCCAGTTGCAGAGCGCTGGGGCGTTCCGTAAGCTGCAACACTAACCAAGGCCTGGGTTTCGATCAACATTGGCCTGGCGCCTTCTAAAGTAGCGGAAATAGCAATGCCGCTTAATTCTTCATCACGTTGTGACAATAAAATTTCGGAAGGATTGGTCACTTCTCTCAGACCGCTGCTGTTCATCGCGTAAATGCCCATCTCCGCCGCCGCGCCAAATCTGTTCTTGATGGAACGCAATATTCTGTAAATATGATGCCTGTCGCCCTCAAACTGCAAAACCGTATCTACCATATGTTCCAGGATTTTTGGCCCCGCAATAGCCCCGTCCTTGGTAATGTGTCCAATCAGGAAAACCGGAGTGTCGGTTTCCTTGGCAAAACGCAGGAGCTCTGCGGTGCACTCCCTAACCTGCGACACACTTCCTGGAGTAGATTCTATATGAGCAGAGTGTAGGGTCTGTATCGAGTCCACAATCACAATATGGGGCTCCAGCTGTTCTATTTGTTTGAAAATATTCTGGGTAGAGGTTTCCGTGAGGATATAGCAATCTGCTTTTGGCGTTAAAGTGATGCGTTCTGCGCGCATTTTGATTTGCTGTTCACTTTCTTCTCCCGAGATGTATAAAATGCGTTTGTTCTGGATGTTTAAAGCCAGCTGCAGCATGAGCGTGGATTTACCAATTCCGGGCTCACCCCCGATCAGCGTTACAGATCCGGTAACCAGTCCACCTCCAAGCACGCGGTCCAGTTCCTGGTCTCCGGTTAGGATTCTCTTTTCTGTGGAAGATTCTATGTGTTCTACCTTGCTGGGCTTATTGGAACGCTGACTTCCTGAAGAGGTTTTCCAGGCGGGAACATTAGGGGCATTTTTTTCTACCACTTCCTCTACAAAGGTATTCCATTGATTACAGGAAGGGCATTTACCCAGCCATTTTGCAGATTCGTATCCGCAGTTCTGGCAAAAATATGCTGATTTTGTTTTGGCCAATTTTAAAGAATTTTAGAGGACTAATTTACCTTTAATTGTTAAGCATTGCTATTAAAATGCAAATTGGCAGATGGGAACGGACTTAAATAAATAAGCCTGAGATCTTAAAGAAATCAGGCTTATTCAATGCTTTCAATCAGGCTTACAATTTTATTTCCTCGTCTTTTGAGGACAGAAAATGAAACTCTGTCAGGTTGTACGATGGTACAGCCTTAATTTTTATGCGCTGGCCAAATTTGAAGAACCATTTCCACTGCAGGGAGATGAATCCTTTTTTGATGAAGGCCTCAATGTAAGGGTGGACACAAAGGGTAACATTCTTTTCATTCTGCTCCTGCAAAATGTAAGTCAGGTTGTTCTCGATATCGTCCATCAGAACGATACTGGCTTTGATCTCTCCGGTACCATCACAGGTAGGACATTTCTCACTCGTTACAATATTCATTTCCGGTCTTACACGCTGGCGCGTGATCTGTACCAGACCAAATTTACTTGGTGGCAGAATGGTGTGCTTGGCACGGTCCAGCTGCATGAGCTCGCGTAAATAATCGAACAATATTTTACGGTTGGCAGGCTTGTGCATATCGATGAAATCGATGACCACAATACCACCCATATCACGCAACCTGAGCTGACGTGCAATTTCTTTCGCGGCCTCTTTGTTTACCTGGAGGGCATTTTCTTCCTGGTTTTCCTTGCTGGCGGTTCTGTTGCCGCTGTTCACGTCAATAACATGCAGCGCTTCTGTATGTTCTACCACGAGGTAAGCACCACCTGCCAGGTTGACCGTCTTACCAAAGCCATTCTTAATCTGTTTGTCCAGACCAAAATGCTCAAATATCGGTTCCTTCTGCTTATAATGCTTTACAATCTTCTCCATTTCAGGAGAGATCTCATGAACATAAGAGCGAATGTCCTCAAACACACCGTGATCATTTACATAAACATTGGTGAAGTCTGTGCTCAGGATATCGCGGATCAGCGTAGACGTGCGGTCCATTTCTCCCCAAACACGTTTAGAGGGTTCTGCATCGGGTAACTTCTTAATGAAATTTTCCCATTTTGCTACAGAATCCAGGAGGTCTTTTTGTAGTTCTGCAACTCCTTTTCCTTCAGAAACGGTCCTGATGATTACTCCAAAGTTTTTCGGCTTAATACTTTCAATAATCTTCTTCAGACGATTACGTTCCGTATTGCTTTTGATCTTTTTGGATATGGAAATGACATTGGAAAAGGGGACCAATACGATATAGCGACCCGCTATAGAGAGGTCAGAACTTAAGCGTGGACCTTTGGTTGAAATAGGCTCTTTAGCTATTTGAACAGGCACAACCATGTTTTTGGAAACAACTTCAGATATCTTTCCAGCCTTATTAATATCGGCCTCCAGTTTAAAGTTATCTAATAACGTTCCATTAACAGAGCCATTACGCTTAATTTTTGTAAGCTTTATTAAAGATTGTACTTGCGGACCCAGATCAAAATAATGCAGGAACGCATCTTTCTCATAACCCACATCAACGAACGCAGCATTAAGGCCGGGCATAATTTTCTTTATACGGCCTAAATAGATGTCGCCAACAGCATAGTTGTTGTTGATGTGTTCTTTATGAAGTTCTACAAGTTGTTTGTCTTCAATTAAAGCTATGGTTACTCCCGTAGGAGATGAATCGATAATTAATTCTTTTACCAAAAGCTATAGATTTTAAGGTACAATAGTACCTTATTAACACATGGACTCAAATAAAAAACACCATAAACAAGGAAATATACGCCGAATATTCAACGTATATTTCCTTGTTTACAGTTACATTAAGAAAAACTATTTTTTCTTATGTCTGTTTTTTCTTAAACGTTTTTTACGTTTGTGCGTCGCCATTTTATGTCTTTTTCTTTTTTTACCACTCGGCATAATGTTGAAATTTTAATATTTTTATAAATCTGTTTATTAATTCTTATTTACTAAGCTCGGCCACTCTTTTATCAATGAATTTAGATAAAGTTGGATTTGCTGCTAGTTTTTTACTCTTCAAATAGGCCTCAACGGCTTCTTTATTTTTGCCTAAATTCTCGTAAGCCGTAGCCAGGTAGAAATAAGCATCTGGTGAAGGTTTCTGAGCTATAATATCGTTAAAACGAACAATAGCTTTATCAAACTGACCAGACTTGATGGCAAATGTACCTAAGCTCATTTGCGCTTTTAAATTTTTCGGATCTTTTTTAACCACATCCAGCAGCATGGCGATTCCTTTCATAGGCATGCCCATTCCATTGACAATGGTGATTCCTAATCCAGTTTTGGCTTCAGCGCTGGTTGAATCAATGGCCATTGCATTGGTGTAAGCTGTGTTTGCTTTTTGTAACAACGCAGGCTGCATGACGCTGTCCTGGGTGGTATCAAAAGCTTTCATCAGTCTTCCGCCTGCATTGAGCCAGTTGTTCAGGGTTTTTTCTTTACTCGCAACAATCTCCAGATACAGTGCGCTTGGAATAGTTTGTTCAACATCATCCCATTTCTGGGCAAGAAGTTGTGCTGCTTTGATCTGGTCCGCACCGGAGGTACTCTTATAAGTATTCTCCAGTGTGGTGATCTCTGCAGCTAAACTGGCATTAATTACATTCTTACCTGCTGCAGATACGTCCTGTAAATTAATGTTTTGAGCAGCTGTATTGGTGGTCAGCTGACCGGCAGCCGGAGTCCCGGAGGTCTCCTGTTTTGGCTTAACCAGACCTTTAATATCCCGCGTAAACAAGAAAGCAACCAACAGAGCTACTGCTCCAACGATTAATAATTGTTTAGTGCGGATATTGTTTGTCATACGATTAGGCCTCTACGCTGATTTTTTTAGAGTTGTTTTTCACTTTGTCCACAAACACTTTTGCTGGTTTAAAGCTAGGTACAAAATGCTCAGGAATGATGATTGCCGTATTTTTAGATATGTTTCTTGCAGTTTTTTGTGCTCTCTTTTTTACAACAAAACTTCCAAAACCTCTTACATATACATTCTCTCCGCCAATCATGCTGTTCTTGATCACTTTGAAAAATGCTTCTACGGTTTCTTGCACATCTACCTTTTCAATTCCTGTCTTTGTTGATATCTCTGAAATAATATCTGCCTTAGTCATATTTTCTAT
>NZ_QAIL01000167.1 GCF_003061025.1 Pedobacter sp. HMWF019
TAGTTATACACAAACCTAAATGAATAAATTTTGGCAGTAAATGATCGCTTCATTACCGATAAAAAAAATATATTCCAATGAAAATATAAATTGTAATTTTATCTTTTCATAACAACACAAATGAAGATTCCTGTTACGGAAGCATAGGCGAAGCAGTATGATTATAAAACGTTTTCTTTTTTTCACTGCGGGCCTGCTTTTAATTTTTAACCAAATACATGCGCAAGAAAAGCCGCAAAAAGATTCTATTGCCCAGACAGATGTGGGCGATTTGTACAAACGGTACTTTAAAAAACATGCCGGGCCAGATACATTGCATAAAAAAAATGGCAGCCTGGTGCTCTTGCCAACTTTTGGTTATACACCCAGTATAGGATTTCAACTCGGAGCTGACGTATTGGGAACAAGATATTTTGGAGATCCAGCAACGACAACTTTGTCTGTTTTTGAAGCCTACACAGCTGTGTCAACCAAGAAAACAGCATTGCTTCAGCTTAAACATAATATCTATCTGCAGAATAATGAATGGAACCTTCAGGGAAGCTGGGAGGTAGGGAAAAACCAAGTGTTGGATCACGGAATAGGAACAGGACATGATGATCCGGGCACCTTTCCGATCAAATTTACCTATCTGAGGCTGAACGAAAATATTTACCGGGAAATATTTGACCACTTTTACGCAGGAGCAGGTTTAGCCTTCAATTTTTATGGAGATATCGATGATGAGAAAGAAAATCCAGGAATGTCTAAAACCTTTAATCATTTTTACAGCATAAAAAACGGCTTTTCACCAGGACGATATTTTGCCAACGGTGTACTGGTGAACCTGCAATATAATACACGTGATCAGCCCTACAGACCCTATAAAGGAATATACGCAAATGTGATCTTCAGGGTAAATACCAAAGTGCTGGGAAGTGAACAGGAAGCCACACAGTTAAAAACAGAGCTCAGAAAATACTGGAGCCTTTCCCATAAAAATCCGGAACACGTGCTGGCTTACTGGATGTGGGGATCTTATTTGATCAATGGATCTATACCGTACCTGGAGTTACCCGGAACCGGCAGTGACGTAGACCAACGCAGTGGCAGGGGATATACCATTTACCGTTTTAAAGGACCATCTTATTTCTATAATGAGCTGGAATACCGGTTTCCCATCACTAAAAATAAACTCCTCAGTGGAGTTACCTTTATCAATGCCCAAACCGCAAGTAACCAACGCAAAACAAAACTCTTTCAGTACTGGGAGCCAGGAGGTGGAGCAGGATTAAGGATCCTGTTTAACAAACATACCCGTTCCAATCTTTGTATTGATTATGGCATTGGTAGTCATGGATCCAATGGGCTTTTTCTTGGCCTGAATGAAACCTTTTAAATCAAGCTGACCTAAAAATCCTAGAATTCAAACTGTAATTTTGCCCTAACCCCATATTTAGAGATACCCGGGTGATCGAGATAATTAAAACGGCGAACCAGATCCAGGCGCATGACCCTGAAAATATTTCCTATACCCACACTGCCTTCCATATAAGGCAATTTACCCAATACGTAGGTGGTTGGAATTCCTGCAGCCTTTACCGGGAACTGTGGAAGATCCGGATGCAGATTTGGATTGTTTTCGTCTCTTAAGCCACCATAAAGACCTTTGAAGGTTAGGTATTCCCGCAGTTTGAGGTGTTTGATGAGTGGAATTCGGTTTACAAACAAACCGTTGAAATTATGGTCAATATTTAAACTTACATAGTGGTCACTTACAAATTCCATGAAGTTCATCATATTGTAAGCATAGGTCTGATACGCATAAGACTGGTTGGCACGATGAATATCCAGTAGAGGGAAAGGTACGTTTCCGAAAATATAACCACCTTCCAGGCGGACATCAGAACGGCCAAACTGCGACATATAAAAGCGTTTGTCTATATAGCCCATTAAGTTTTTATAATTGTATTCTCCGTCAAACAATCCTTTTACGCCCTGTGAATAATTGAGGTAAAATACCGGGTATTTTTCAATCAGTCTTTCTCTGAAAACTTTACCCTGGTAAAAGCGCTCATGAGGCGCATAGCGCAGCTGTAAGCTGAGCTCCGAGCTGGTGATCTGATCGATGTTTACAGGAAGGTTGTTCTCGTTAGTGGTGAAAGTAAGTGATCCTGCAGGTCTTTGTGTCCATTTGGTAAAGCCAAGATTAAAGGAAAAATGGTTGGCGTATTCCTGCATGTACTCTGCTTTATACAGATCGCTGTACAAAAACTGCGAAGTTTCTCCATGTTTAAAGGAGGCGAGAAAGTTGTCTTCAAACACAATATTTTTAGACATATCGCCAGGAACATTTACGTCGCGCTGGAAACTGGCGCGTACAAAGCTCTGCGGAAAGGTATAAATCGATTTGTTGTTAAAAGCATAAGCCCCACTAAAGAAATATTTCCATTTTTCATCTTTAATGCCATAAGCTGCATAAGTATCGAAATAAAAGCGGGTACTGAAATCAGTGGTGGTCCGGCCGCCGATGCGCGGTTTGAAACCTTCCAGGCTGTTAAAGGTATAAAAGGTATAGAAGGGACCTATTTCAACGGGGCCATATTGTTTATACCCTACAAAGAAGAAGGCAGCCAGGTTCATCATTCTCTTGAAGGATTTCATTTTGCCCAGGCTGTCTATATTTCCGTAAATTTTTAGTTTTTCTGCAGAAATGGTATCCAGGCGATTGCTGGCCCAGTAGGCTGCAGAGCGTTTTTCTGCATCAGGAACAACCTCCAGATCAAGGCCACGGTATACACTGTCTGGCCGGATGATATTGGTTTTATAATCTTTAATTGTAACGGTCCGTTCTCCCTTAAATCCTTTGCCTCCATCTTTACCCAGTCCAAAATCCATTACCAGGTGGCTTTTACTCATATGATATTTTCCGGCAGTATCTTTTTCAAAATCAAGCTTAACTTCTAAGGCTTTTACGAAATTGACGTTTACATTTTTTCCTGTTTTCAGGAAGGCGTCTTGTACGGCATATTTTCCGTCCATCGTAATATAGATCTGCCCTTCAAAGAGCAGGGCGTTCTGGTTTCTTGGAACGAAGGAAAGTTCAATCAGGTTGGGTGTTTGATTTTTTACGGTATCAGTAATAAAGAATTTGTAGAAAAGAGGAGCGCTTTCAGCAATTGGGCTTAGGAACTGACTATTGGTAAAAACGATATTGTTTTTGTAGATGTCTACATCGGCGTACATCCGCTCAAAATAATTGCCTAGTGCATTGTTGTCTACCATGCTTTCGTCAAACTTGACATGTTTGTCGGCCAGCATAATGGTTTTGTTCTTTTTAGGGTCCTTGCGGAAGTAGTTTTGGGATAGACGTTCACGCAGATAGATGGGCATGATGTTCTTGCCTCCGATTTCAGTGGAGTCTTGTTTATCGAACAGGAACTGGTAATGCTTGAAGATTTTTTTGTTTTTGAACTGATCGGAAAGGTTACTCATGGAAAACTGCATCCAGTCGTACTGTTTGTATTCGACAGCATCCTGGCCTTCCAGCCGGTTCATGGGTTTATGTTCGATCACTTTACGGATCAGTTCCACTGCAGGATTGCCTTTATTGCGGTACGGTGCTTTTTTTGCTTTACTGCTGATGGTGACTTCATGTAGGTTTTGTGATTCTTCCTGCAACACGATATTGATGGTTTGTGTTGTAGAAGGGATAATATGAACGAATTTTGTTTTGTAGCCTACGTAGATGACCTGCAATTGGGTGTATGCAGCGCGACCACTTATACTGAATTTTCCATCGGCATCGGTTCTGACGGCTATTTTAGTGTCTTTAAACAATATCGTCACGGCAGGCAATGGACTTTTGTCTTTGCTGTCGGTTACGGTTCCGGAAACTACAGTGCTCTGGGCAAAAGTTCGGGAACCGACAAATAGAATCAGGACCAGGAAACTATAAAAAATATAAAAAGACTTTTTTGTATTGCTGTTCATAGATAGGCTTGGGCGGGGCTAAGTCTTTTTTTTACAGTAATAATACAAATAATGTGCCCGGATACAAGTTAAAAAATGTTAAAGTAGAAAAAAACGCTATTCGGCACTTTTTCTCCGGTGGGAAGGAGAGTGAAGGAGGTGGAAATGATTATATTTGTGCCTTACAAGAATGTGTCCTATAATAAGGTAACGCTATGTATCGGAAATTAGTTGGTATTCTCGTTTTGATCTCATTTTTTGGGCTGAAGTGCAGTAAAGTCTATGCTGCTGCAGATCATAAAATGAACAACCCTGTGGAGTCTTTCTGTTTTGAAGCAGGCTCTGATGGGGGAGCTACATCCGATACAGGAGATCAGCAAGGCCCTTGTTCTGATGACGAGGAGAAGGACTTGAAGTCATTTGAATTTATGGATGATGATTTCATACCAGTTACTGAAATGAAAGTATTCTATACTGCACTTTCCAGAAAAATGCTGATTCTTTATCATATGAGCTGCCCCGATCCATCGATTCCGGCATTCTATTCTCCTCCCGAGTAATTTATTAAACAGATCTCTGAATAAGAATTAACACACTTCAGTACAAAAAAGCTGTTTAAATATCCTGGGCATCATAAATAATTAAGTTAATATTCTATTATATGGTTTCGCCCGGCTACTATTATAATTACGTTCCCATAATCTATTAT
>NZ_QAIL01000017.1 GCF_003061025.1 Pedobacter sp. HMWF019
GTATTGCAAAAAAATGATATAACTGCAGTTTGTCGTTGCTGCTCATCTACAGTACATTTTGGTTGTTTGAATAATGTTTTGTTAATTTTATTTATATAAGTAGTTTTGTGGCGACTTTTTAGTTAATGGAATAGAGAATATTTTTTGATTTATATTTTGAAGTATATCGGCGTTGAATTTACATGTAAAATTGGGCGACTACGCCATCGATCAGGTCGTCGAAGGTCATGATCTCGATGTCGCGGTAATCATTAATGATATCTCTCCATTCGTCTGTTTTGAAGTCAACTCTGCGCCCGACCACAAGTATTCGTTTTGGATAATGAACTTGGATGTTGTAGTTCTCTTTCGCCCAGGCCCTATTGTTAGGGTCATCAAAGTAAGTTTTATATTTTCTGGTTTGGGAGATGTAAGCATTAATTTCTGCTGAAAAAGTTTCCCTGTTGACTTTACCGACGACAGTCTCACCTTTTAAGTAGGGAAGTTTGAATTCGATGATGTCTGCAAAGCCATTTGGCTTCTCGATCATGAAATCTGGTTTGATGCAGGGAAGGTTGGCACTTTGCCACTGAAATTCCAGTTGCGGGTGGATTTTTTTACCCAGAAAACCCATACTCAAGATAAACTGGTTTTCCGGTTTTTCTAGGAAGCTGGTTATGTTAGTTTCTGAATTGTTGCGATCAGCAATAAGTTCAATGAAACGGTTGATCTGGGGTAATTTATTGTATTTGTAATCGGCTGTTGCAGGAAGCGGATATTTATATTGGGCATCATGCTCAACTAACCCTTTAAGGTACCCCATATTGATCTTCAGTTCATCCTGTTGGGGGTGGCTATCATCAAGGGTTAGGGGAAGTAAGTCCAGCCATTTGATATGTCTGGTTTTAAGACCCAAAGGACCGGCATCAAAGAAAAGCCCATTGACAATGCGATGAAAACTTCCTGTTGTCGTGCCTACTCCACAAGTATTCAGTCCGATGATCCCATTTTGAGCGCCAAAATTCCATTTGAGTTCTCCTAATTTGTCCATCCCCCTGTTAGTAGGTAGGATCAGGTCTTCGGTGAATGGTGGTAAAGGCATTCTAAACTTGTGCGAGCTGCTATCATCATATTCAAAACCGATTATGTTATCAATGAGCTCATTGGTTGCAGTGGTGTAATCAACAAGTTGTATCTTGAGTTCCCAACTGTCCAGCGACCCTTGAGGGTCTCCTAAATATTCGATCCCCATGTGGTTTTTACCGAGATAGATAATGATCTTTTCAGGGTTGATTAGGAATTTTGTAAAGGTATCATTTAATACTTCGTGCTCTTTTAAATACGTAGCAAGTGGCTGCCAGTATTCTTCGGCAATTTTGAAAGAGAGAAAACGGGTGAGTTCGTTGATATTTAGCATCGAATAAAGTTACCGAATATTTCAGACAGTTTTGAGTGTATTTGAGCCGATAAGATGTGGTAGTTCAGAGATGATGAGTGGACAGTAATTTTAGATCACGGAAAGGATCAGGCGCTTCCCTTTTTTGTTTTGGGAGGTTCAACGTGCTATTTAAGTAAACCTTCCTCCTTGAGTAGGATATTGGTGAATTTTTGAAGTCATATCAAGTTGAGCGAGGTTGGGTTGGATCTACAGAAACCTTCTAAAAAGGAAAGAATGCTACATCTCTTGATTATGATCAAAAACACATTATTAAATTTCAGATATTTGATTATCACATTTCAATTATGCCCGAACACACATATTTTGCGCTACTCAAGTTTGGCAAACTGGAGCATCTCGAAGCTTTAAGAGATAAAGGTCACCTGCATTGTAAACCACTGAATTATTTTGCCGATCTCGAAGATGAGTGCCACCGAGGTGACCCCTTGGAAAAAGTAAGCTATCTGCATACTATTGACGGTGCCGAAATTCGCATCAAGGATGTCGACGCGCCTGATAGTGAATATAAGTTAGTTGGAACTGCCCATACTGGTGTGGTTCAAAAAAGCTATGAAGTATCTCCGGGCAACCTGTTTTGTACTTATTCCTTCAGACTCGATAAAGAAGGACTTAATAAGGAGTTTATTATACCAGAAGAATGCTTAAAACTCGGAGATCACTACCTGGTAATTAAAGATTTTGAAGAGTTTATCAAAAGAGTTGGCCAGCGGCTGTCAGCCCTAAATTTTTCTGCCCGGCATGGATTTGTAGGATATAAAGATTTCTCCAAATTCATCGGTACTAAAACGGTCTTTGAAAAGGATGTTAGCTATAGGTTTCAGAAGGAGTTCAGAATATTTATCACCAATCCGACTGACCAACCCTTAGATATCGAAATAGGAACTCTGGCAGATATATCAGAAATCTGCCAAATAGATGATGAACATACCATCATGTTCTTCGATGTTAATGAATAACTCATGTTTTTAAAGTAGGGTATTAGTAGTTCTGCCCTTCTGGATGGTCACTGAGATCATATGTGAATGTTTTGCTGAGCTGATGCTTTTCCTTTTTTATAACTTCTAAATAAAACTAGAATTATGAAAAAGAGAAAAGCAAAAAGAATTGAGTCAACTGTTGATATTAAGCATCAAATAGACAAGCTTGTCAGCGATTCCGAAAAAATGAAAACCGAAGCTGTATTGAATTTAATTGCAAAAATGATCACAGATATGATTCTGAGGGAGCTTAATGAAGATAAGGATCCGTTAAATGATGATTATTGATTTGATAATCAATCGGTTGTGATTTTTGTCGAAAGGATGATCATATGTGAGAGGGGAGTCGAACTCTTATTTGCTTGATTATCAGTGTTTTGAAAAATTAGCTAATAATAAAAGAACCCCTATTTCAAAGATTTAACTACTTGTAAATCAGTGATATAGGGGTTTTCTTGTGGAGCCGAAGGGGTTCGAACCCTTGTCCAGTTGTGTGATAAATTATGCCTTCTACATGCTTATCTTCCAATTAATTGTCGGGAGCAAACGGGCTGGTAGCCGACCTTGCTTGTCTCCTTAGATGCTTTATCTCGCAACTGCATCGCACCATACAATTGCCAGCATTATTATTTCGATGCCCCGGATTCTAACCTAACAATGCAGCAGTTAGAGGGACAAAAGCTAGGCTAATTCTAAATTAGGCAGCTAAGGCGTAGTTATTTTCGCCAATTATAGTGTGAACGTTCTCTTTAAAGTGCTCTCCGTACAACGCACTGCATGCTTACATACTCAGCGCCACCCTGTCAAATCCAAAACGGCCCCAGTACTATGCTGATGATCTGAGGTTTAACTACTCCCTTCTGTCATCAGCATACAAAGTTACGAAAATTATGCCAATTTACGGCCAGGATATTGTTTTAAAGCAATATCTAAACAATCCATGGCTTTATTCAGGTCGTCGGTGTTTAATACATAAGCCATACGTACTTCATTCTTTACAGAATCTTTGCTGGAATAAAATCCGGTTGCTGGTGCCATCATGACAGTTTGTCCTTCATGCTCAAAGCTTTCCAGGATCCACTGACAGAATTTGTCGGCATCATCTATAGGGAATTTAGCGACTACATAAAATGCACCACCAGGATTTGGACAAACTACACCTCCCATTGCATTTAAGCGGGATACCAAGGTATCTCTTCTTAAGGTATATTCTTTATTTACTTTTTCAAAATAGCTATCAGGTGTGTCTACTGCTGCTGCTCCGGCAATTTGCTCTACCATGCCTGGACTTAAGCGTGCTTGTGCAAATTTTAATCCTGATTTGATCACTTCCTTGTTTTTCGTGATCAGACAACCCAGGCGGGCACCACAGGCGCTGTACCTTTTAGATACGGTATCCATAACCACTACATTGTCATCAATGCCATCCAGGTGCATAGGAGAAATAAATTCCCGCCCGTCATAGCAGAATTCGCGGTAAGCTTCGTCAGAGAACAGGAACAGGTCATATTTTAAGCATAAAGCTTTTAATGCTTCCAATTCTTCTTTAGAATATAAATAACCGGTTGGATTATTTGGATTACATATAATAATAGCCTTGGTTTTTTTCGTGATTAGTTTCTCAAACTCTGCAATAGGCGGAAGGGCAAAGCCATTCTCAATATAAGACAGAATAGGTTTTACCACCACATTACTCATGCAGGCAAATCCATTATAATTGGCATAGAAAGGTTCCGGGATAATGATTTCATCACCTTCGTTTACGCAAGTCTGCATGGCAATGGTAATTGCCTCAGAACCTCCAACGGTAACCAGGATGTCTTCAGGAGTAATGTTATACCCCAGTTTATTATAATATTCGGTCAATTTTAACCGATAAGCCAAAGTGCCTTCTGATGGGGTATACGCCCAAACTTTAAAGTCAATGTTCTTAATGGCATTCAGCATGCCTTCCGGCGTTTCAATGTCTGGCTGACCTATATTTAAATGATATACTTTTTTACCGTCTTTCTTTGCCTGATCAGCAAAGGGGGTGAGTTTTCTGATAGGAGATGCAGGCATCTGAACTCCTTTTTCGGATATTTTTGGCATGTCACAAAAATAAAAAACCTCGTTGATTAACGAGGTTTTAATTTAAAAAATTAAGTTAAATTTTTACTTGGTTGATCCGGCAACGGTTTCACCTTTAATGTACAAAACTTTAGTTGTTGTTTTTGCGTTTGAAGTGATGGTAATGCTCTTGCTGAAAGGAAGGGCAGCACCGGCTGGATTATAGGTCACTTTGATTACACCTGTCTTACCGCTTTGTACCGGAGTTTTGGTGTATTCAGGAACTGTACAACCACAAGTGGTCTGTACATCTGTCAGGATGAGCGGTGTTTCACCCACGTT
>NZ_QAIL01000168.1 GCF_003061025.1 Pedobacter sp. HMWF019
TATATAGTATACTCAGAAGATATATTCCAGAGAAGCAATTATCCACTCCTTAATTCTTCATACCCTCCTTGCCAATGGAAAGGCTATAGCTCCGAAGTGGTTAAACCAAATTTTTGTTTAAACGAAAAGTAGAAATGTGATAAATTTTCAAAGCCCAAATCCAAATAAATATCAGCTGGTCTTTGTTTCTTTTGTTTAATCCTGTAAAATGCTTCATCCAAACGTTTTTCACGCAACCATTGTTTAGGTGTGGCATTAAATGTTTTTGCAAAATCACGCTTAAATCCAGAAAGGCTACGTCCTGTGAGTTTGGCAAAGGCATCTACAGAAACATTAAACATATAGTTTTGATTCATAAACTCTTCAATATCTATTTTGTAGGGTTCAGAAAAATCAAATAACAGGTATTTAAAATCAGGGTTGCTTTGCAACAGCAGTTCTATAGCTTCCCTGATTTTCAAATTTGCCAGTTTTGGTGTGGCTTCTTTTTTCTTGTTGATGTATGGAACCAGTGAAATAAAATAGTTCTTGAGAAAATCGTCCGGTTCAAAAAACAGCTTCTGTTTACCATCGTATCTTCTTTCTACAACAATTTTATTTTCAAGCGCATATTGCTGCAAAGTATCTTTATCAAGTGTAATGGATAAAAATTGATATTTGCCATCTTTGGATGGATATTTAATCGTACGTATCAATTGATTTTTCCGAACAAGGACAATGTTATTTTCGGTAACGACCGTATCTCCCTGTGCATGGAACGCATGTGTTTCTCCCGACAGCTGAAAGCCTAAAAAATATTCGGGTATAAATTCTTCGTGCCCTTTGTATTTTTCAAAGGCGCAAGAATACACCAATTTGTCAAATATGATTTCATTATTTGCTTCCATATCCCAAATATCCAAATTTTTAGGCAAAGCTGCCAGCTTCTGCTATGGCTTTATCCTGTTCCGGTGTTCCTCCTGATGAAGCTATGGCACCAATGACATTCCCATCTTTGTTCTTGATAACCACACCACCTGCAATGGTCAGTAAACCTTCATTGGAATTGATCATTCCATATCCATGTACCCCCGAAGCTGCGGTAATGCTTCCCATCACATCGCTGTCTACGCCGAACATTACGGCGGTTCTTGCTTTTTTAACAGCAAAATCAATCACTCCAAAAACACTGTCCAATCTTGCAAAAGCAAGCAAATGGCCACCTGCATCTACAACTGCTATACTTACAGGAAGGTTTAATGATTTCGCCTTTTCTATAGCAGCGTTCAATGCTTTGGCTGCTTCGTTATAACTTATATTCATCTGATTTCAATATTGATTTAGCTTTTTGCCAACCAGGCTTCCGCTTGCAAATGTTTAACAAAATCCTCCGTTTCTTTCGGATGTACATTTCTAAAGTTAGAATGCTCGTCTAATGCCACATCTACAATGCGATCGGCCATTGATTGCGGATCTAACTGATTTGCTAATGCTTCTGCAGTACCGTCAAAAGCAGAGGGAGGTGTAAAATTCGTTTTGGGGTCATACCAACGGGAAATTGTATCTACCCCACGATCATTAAACCCAGTACCAAACACACCTGGATTACAAGTTGCAATCTTGATATTGAATGGTGCCAATTCAGTTTTTAAACCCTCTGCTATTGACCCCATGGCGTGTTTTGACGCACAATAGGCGGCAACATAAGGAACTGTCCATAATTCGCCCATAGAAGTGGTAAAGACAATTTTACCTGGTTTTTTCTGTTCAATAAATTTTTTGATGAAACCTTGGGCCAGTGCTAAGCCACCAAACACATTCACATCGAACATCGAACGGATTAAATCTATGGGATGCTCCGCAATTGGCCCACCTTCCATAATTCCGGCATTGCTGATTAAAATATCGATGTCGTATTTTTCATTAATATAGGCAATGTCACGTGCATTGGTTACATCCAGTTTGTCAACTGTAAGTTCTATTCCCTGGTCCTTCGCTTCGCGAATTAGGTCGCTCATTTGCGGATAAATTTGTGCAGTAGCAATTACTTTGTGCCCTTTTCTTGCCAAATCAAATGCAGCGATTTTACCAAAACCACTTGCAGCTCCTGTAATTAAGATTGTTTTGCTCATTTTTTATAGTTTAAATGTTGTAGAGCAAAATTGGGCTAATTAAGTATACATATTATTGCTGTAGAGTTCAATTTTATATTGCTGTAAGGTTCACTTCGAGATTCGACAAAGATGTGCTGATCTCATTTCATACCTTTAATAGCCTTAACAATGTACATCATTTACCATATACGTGACTTTTCTGCAACGGACTCCCCAGGACCTAACGATTGTTAATTTACCATCCTGCGCGATCATGTGCAATCAAAAAGCCGGTACACATCCATGTACCGACTCTTAATTCACCTAAATTCTTATCTTTTGAATATTGCTGACTTGATAAAATCAGCAATTTCAGATGCCGCGAGCAAAATATTACTTGTTCTACTGTATCTGGCAATATTAACACCTATAAACCCGCCTTCAAGATCGAATATTGGTCCTCCACATTCTGCGGGTGTTAGCCTACCATCATGAATATAAACGTTGCTAAATCCGTCCCTGATTTTACTCTTGCCTCCAATAAAGAAAGACGCGGGATGGTTTGGGGTAATTACTGGATAGCCTGCTCTGAATTTAGCTTCCAGATCAAATTTTGCTGACCCAATTACACTCCAACTCGCCTCCCCATTTGGTAATGGCGAACATAGAAATTTACCCAGTTCTTGTTGTCTGGTTGCTCCCTTTGCAATATTAGCATAGGGAATCCCCTGTATTGAAACGCCAATTACTTTTAGGAGTACCAAGTCCTTTCTTTCATCACGGTAGCTAATCACAGTTTCGATTAATTTATCCTTTGATATTTCCAGAACGGCCCTTTTGCCCACGATCGAACTTTTGCTCAGAACATAAGCAGATCCGTTGAGATTGATAATCGTTCCAAGTGCATAGATCTTTTTGTCATCTATGGCACTTTCAATCCTGATGACCGTGCTGCCAAATTTCTTTTCTGTCTCCACCATACTGTTCCCATAAAGCTTAATATCACTAAAAACAGGCGCTACTTTTCTGATGGTATCGGGAGAAAGGAATTCGCCAATTGGTGCGTCCTTATAATCTTCAGGCTGAAGGAGTGCATTCCAGTATTTCCGGTAAAGATCAATCGGGACTTCATAATTCGCTTCCAGAGACATCTCTACATTATTATTCATTCCGATTAGCCGCCCGGAAAGATCAAATACTGGTCCACCTGAATCGCCTGGTTCCATTAAGCAGGTTGTCCTGATCCTATTGGCCTGCGTGGCACTGGATACTTCGGCTACATAACCGAACCGCACTACCGGAATCCTATTTTCAAAACTGGCTGGATAAGCAATACTGATGCAGGGTTCATTAGCTTTCAAAATTGCTGACCAACCCATTTCTGCTATAGGCCATATCCCCTTCTCGTTAATTTTCAGCATCGCCACACCTATGGAGGATACACGTCCTAAACCTGTTGCCGTACACTTTTTACCATCTGTAAAAGTAACCTCATAAATCTGGTTGGGCATCGTAGCGTGTGCTACCGTTAGAATAATTCCTTCTTTATTTACCACTACACCACTGTATCTTCCGCCATAAGCCTGTTTTGTTGCAGGGTTATAGTCTGTTATGAAAACGCTTGCTGCACACGTTTTAGATATGGTCGACTCCACTTGTTGCTGAAGTTTTGATAGATCCGTTTTTTGCGCGCTGACCTTCCAGCCAGCGCACATAAAAAAGATCAGACAAATGAATCTTTGATGAATTTTGATCATTACTTTGATTTCGGATAGATTTCAGCAAGTTTAGCTTCCAATTCTTCACCATGAAGGTTTTTTCCAATGATTTTACCGGAAGGATCAATCAGGAAATTAGTAGGTACGGCAGTGATCTGATACAGCTGGCTATAGCTGCTATTAAAGCCTCCAGTCAGATCAGAAACCTGGTCCCAGGGTAAATGATCCATCGCAATTGCCTTTAGCCACATTTCCTTTCCTTTTTTACCTGCATCCAGGGAAACGCCCAATACTTTAAAATTCTGATCTTTATATTTATTATAGGTCTTTACTAAACCTGGATTCTGGGCACGGCAAGGCATGCACCAGCTGGCCCAGAAATCTATAAGTACGTATTTACCCCTGTAAGAGGAAAGCGATATTTCTTCACCCTCTACAGTTTTTGAGCTAAAGTCTGGTGCTTGTACACCAATAGCAATGGCAAATGATTTCTCATACCTTTTTCCACCTACAGAAGCCCTCAGTCCGGGGCTGAATTTTTGAAATACTGTTTTCGCTTTCGCCAGGTTATATGCAGGGTCAATTGCTTCGGGTAGTATATCTAATGCAACTAAAGAATTTAAATGGCTTTTAACAAAGGCCTCCTCCATAGCTAACTTGCGATTAGTCATATCCGCACGCATTTCTTTTATTTCTGCAAGTTTTGCATCTTTTCCCCAAGCATTTCGCTCGGCAACATGCAAATCTTCCTCTTCCTTTAAAAATGGCGCCAGAAGCTGTGTTAACTTGTGAAAATCAGCATTGAGTTTAGTGCTGGTTACTGTGGCAGTTTTTAATGAGTCGGCAGATATTTTAATTATACCATTTTCCAGGTAGATATCTTTTTGATCCAATCTGTATGGAAATTCCTGAACTCTGTTACTTGGACTGATGAATACTGTGCCTTTCATGGCATAAGGAATCTTTCCCTTGATGGTGAATTTGCCTTTAACTACCATAGCCGAATCTCTATGATAGTCTCCATAGCCTTCAAATTTATACAGTACATATGCCTTAGCTACAGGCACATTTATATCCTTTACAGAACCTTGGATTGTAAAATTTTGTTCCTGTGCAAGCACACCAAAAGGAAGTGCTGCTAAAAGGAATATTATTGTTTTCTTAATTGATTTCATTGCTTTGAATTATTTGGATTTAGAAAGTATTTCTTTAAGTTTTGCTCCCAATTCTGAACCGCGAAGATTTCTGGCAATAATCTTTCCTGAAGGATCTATCAAAAAGTTCATAGGAATCGCATCTACCTGATAAAGGATTGCTGCAGCATTGCCAGAACCTTTTAGATCTGATAACTGCTCATATGGAAGTCCGTCTTTTTCAATGGCTTGTAACCAGGCTTTTTTACCACTATCTCCTGCATCAATCGAAATTCCCAGGATGGTAAAATTCTGGTCCTTGTAGGCATTGTAAGCTTTAACTACATTCGGATTTTCCTGACGGCAGGGAACACACCAACTTGCCCAAAAATCCAGCAATACATACTTGCCTTTAAAAGATTCCAACGATACCATTTTGTCTTTGGAGCTGTTCATAGAAAATTGAGGGGCCATATCGCCAACTTGTATTTTTTTTACAGTCTTTATACCTGCTAAAAACCTTACTGCCTGAGGGTCTTCCTGTAATTCCTTACTTAAAGAGCCGATGAGCATCCTTGATTTCGGCGGGTCACCTGCTGGGTTGAAAGAGGAACGGATCATATTCAAGCTGACAACAGAATTACTGTGGCTTTTAATAAAAGCGATTTGTGCTTTTTCTTTCCTGACTGCCAGGGCATCATACTCCCCCCTTATTTTTACCAGAAGTTCATCATTACCTTCTGCCTTTTTGTATGCGGCATTTAGTTCTGCTTCCTGTTTTTTAAAGGGAGCCAGCATATCCATGAGCTCCTGCTGGTCCTGGTTCAATTTTGTCCCTCCTACTCTTGCATGTACTAAAGAGTCTTGAGAAGTTATGGTTATCGCACCATTTTCAAGGTATACGCCAATCTGGTCGGGTGCTGGGGCCGAATATAGCGTCGTCCCCTTCTGTTTTAATGCAACAAAGGCTTTAGATGTTACAGGAATACTTCCCTTAAAGGTAAACTGACCATTTTTAACTTCTGCAGAATCCTTTCTTAATCCCCCACCCTGGTTATAAATCATATAGACTTTTGCAGGATACTGGATGTTCTTAACCTTACCAGTTATGGTGTAGTTCTGCTGGGCTACGGCACAAAAAGGTACCGCAGCCAAAAAAAATAGAATTTTGGTTGTCATTTGTCTTTAGTATTTAAGTTAATTATTGTTTTCGGGCGTGTTTAAATAAGTTTTGATTAGTAATACCTATACATTGAATCAGATAGTGAAGTGAAAGTTGCTGAGCTGTATCCACTTGGGACTGCATATATCAATGATTTTATACGCCCGGTTCCTTCAAATAGAGTTCCTGTTTGTGTTAGCGTATTCCCTAGTACCGTAAACCGATATACTTTATATTTACCGTTTAAATAGGTTGCAACAACCAGGTTTCTAAAGTTATTGGCCGTGATACTGTCATATTGAGCATCTATAAATTTGATATAGGTAATCTCCTCCCCGGCACCAAAATTATACATACTCGAATTATATACTTTGGCATCAATATTATAAAAACCTATGGTATTGCCTTTTGCAAAATAAAGTATCGGATTATTTTTATTGATCGCATATAGACTAGCCGAAGTTAAGTCGGGATAACTGCTAGCTGGCAAATCCAGTTTAAAGGCAACCGGACTGAAACCACCGTTACCGTAACGTGCAGGAATTAACAATTCAGTATTTAAACCTACCAGAAGCATATCATTACTATTGTCTTTTTTCAACAGTCCATAGGCCCTGCCATTAGAGGAAGATAAGCTATCCAGTGTCCCATCTGTATTACCCATAAAAACCAGCTGGCAGCCCATCTTGTTGGAGGAAATATTATATGGATAATTAAATTTACTGCCAGCAAGATAATTATCTGGAAAATAGCTGATATCTGTTTGTTTATATCTTACAATGGCAAATGATTCACTTGTTTTATCAAAACCCAGAATGTATCCCAGATTTGAATTGTTGTATTTATATGGGGCAATAGTAAAATAAGGCGACAGGTTATAATCGCCAGAACGCTCGGGTAAAAAGCTATTGGCATTCGGGTTCATACCAGATACCTTCCCGTTATCAACAATAGTCATCAGGTTCGGATCACAAACTAAAGACTGGAAATTACGGGTAGCCAAAGTTGGTGGCACAAAGAACAGCTGTTCAGTATTGGCCAGGATTTTTTCATCTTTGATCCGGTAAGCCATGGCTTCTTTTGCACTTACAGGGATCAAGCAGGTATTGGTACTTACAAATGCTTTAGTTGCCGGATTATACCAGGTGTAAAAACCTGTGAAACCAAGGTCAACAGGTATCCCGCTCAGTGGTGCGCCGTTTTTGGCTGTAATGATGTTGGCCGTAATTTGACTTCCGCTTGCGTTGGTATAAAAAGCATCCATATCTGTATTTCCTTCTGCGGTTGCTTTTAATACGTACCAGCCGCGTTCTGCCCTGCTTACTACGTTAAAAGAAGTCTTTGAAGTTGCTGTAATTCCTGTAGTGGTATTGGTTACATCCAGTTTCAGATTCAGTGTCCCTAAACTATCCAGTGTATAGACCAATGCTTTTTTATCTGAAATCTGTCTATAAATGGTTTTGTTGACGGTAATGGCTGCTGTTTTGTACCACTTGTAGGTAAATGTGGCTTGCTGATTATCATACCCTATTGTAGGATCTAGTTTAAGTGTATCGCCAATAAACTTTTCTGTAACAGTACTGGCCGATATGGTAATATCTGGCAGCCGGGTAATTTTGTTATCATCCTTTTTACAACTGTACACCATTGCTAGCAAGCCCGCAGCAAACAACAGAAGGAAAGGATTATATTTTTTGTTCAACATGATCTGATTTTTTAAGTTATAGACTTGGAAAGGTTACTGCGGTGGAGGGTACAAGTGGGTCTTCCCGTAATTCGGTTAAACCGGCTGCTTGACGTGCTGCATTGACCGTTTTTAAAGCCTGTGTAAATTTGAACAGGTAGAAACTTTGTGCATTAAGATCAACAGGCTTGGTCAGGGTAGTAATAAAATCACTATCCCAGGGCTGACCAGATTGCTCTATGATGAACTGGTGTTTTACTAATCCGTAAGCACCCAGAAAAAATGTTGTTGTCCAGTTTGATGGCTGGGATAAACGGTCTGAAATATAGATTACACCTTCGGTATGATTAGAATTACCTGGCTTAAAATCATTTGATATACCAATCTTAAACCGCAACTGGTAAACCTTTTCTTTTAACGACGGATCTCTTTTTAGCACGACCGGAATATAGGCTTCATACTTCCCGGCATCTACTTTCATCAGTTTTTTTAGGTTCGCATCGTCAAAAGAAACATACTGAACACCCGCTATTGCATCTGGATAGGTTGAAATCACGGTGTTGTCTGTAAAGGCGGTCAATTGAACGTAACTTGTTTTGCTGGGAACGCTCCCGGTTGTAACCACATGTAAAAGCACGGTATCAGTGATTTTACTGGCATCGAGGTAATAAAATGCAGCATTAGCAGTAACCACTTCTTTTGTGCCTGCAGTTGTTGTTGTATAAAATTGCAGGTATTGCTGCCCGCTGTATACACCGGGCATTGCTTTTTTACAGCTGCTAAAAAGCAGTAGAGCCAACAGTAAGAATCCGGTATTTATAATATTTTGTTTCATGTTTAAATTGAGTTGAATGTGAACATCATTTATTGTGCGCCTCCGGTTTCTCCAGTTGGGAGCGGAAGTACATATTGTGCTTCTCCGGTGGTGTGGTAACTCCATAACATATTGGTAATCCCCAGACGTTTGTATGCAAAAAATGTCTGTCCCTCGGCATAAAATTCTTTAATGTATTCCCTCATCAGGGTAGACTGAAGGTTCACATCGGTTAAAGGGGTAGCAGTTACTTCCCTGGCTGTCCTATAGGTAGTGTAATAGGTATTGGCTTCAACAAGACTGGAACATTCTATCATGATGAGGTACATCTCAGAAAGCCTGATCAGCGGAATAGAAAATACATTCGTATTTGGAGATGTCGAAGTCGATTTAGCCATATCAGCATATTTTTTGGTAGCAGATGCATTGCCAGTAAAGGCCGATGTGGTGTTGCTGTAAAATAAAGAGTAACGCAGATCTGAAGTTTCATTCTGGTACAGGTCCGTGATGAGCTTTGCTTGCTGGATGATCTGCGAGGCTTGGGATCCGCTGGATGTGTTGCCATCTAAAAATTCCTCTACATTCAAACCAAATAAATGCTCAGTAAAAAAAACATAGTTTTTAGCAGATAAGTTGCTCCTTATACCCAAAGAAAATTGTTTAGTGCCGTATTGGTCTACCGCATTTATAACCATTTTAGCATATTTTGCTGCATTTACTTTATCACCCATCCATAATTTTACCCTGGCCTGCAAACCAAGTACCGCATAATAATTCATCCGGTTTTGTCTGTAGTACCAGAAATAATCGGGATACTCAGCAATTGCTGAATAGGTCCGGTTTAGAGTCGAATTTGAATATTTTACAATGGGATCATAGGTCTGGAGCAGTTGTTCTGCTTTATCCAGATCGGCACTTAGCTTAGTCATATAACTGCTGTAGCTTTCGTAAGGATAAGCTTTATTATCTACCGTAGTTACATAAGCCAGATAAGTTTTGGATCCGGGATTTGTAGGTATTGGCCCAAAAAGCCTGATCAGGTCAAAATGCGTAAATGCCCTGATGGCTAAGGCCTCTCCCTCAGTGCATTTAGCGACCCTTGTTTCTAATATATTTTGTGTAGATAAAGCATTCAGTAAAGTATTTGTGTTGAGTATGGTATTGTACTGATTTAAAAACATCGTATTGAGTGCACCGTCTACACTTGTACTGGTATAATTGTGATGGGCCAGCTGATAGTTAAGGTCAACTGTACCTGTGGACGGTTGTGTGTACCACAATTGGGCCATGTAATCTGTACCTGAACTGGTCAAAAAAGTGGCAGGTGAATAATTTTTTCTCATGCCGATATAGATACCTACCAGCGCATCGGTATATCCTTGTTTACTGGCAAAAAGTTTATCTGCAGTGGTTTCTGTAGCAGGCTCTACCGTTAGGTATTTTTTACATGAACCGGTAAAAATCAGTAGAGCTATTAGACCGAGTAATTGAAATTTCTTCATAATGTTATTATTAGACGAAGCGATGGTTAAAAAATAGCTGATACGCTAAAGCTTGGTTTCAGGGTGTAAGGATAAGATGTTCCGCGTTCTTGTTCGATATTACTCCAATAGCCTACGTCACTCATTGTAGCGGAGATACTAATTTGTTCCATATTTAATCTTTTAACCCAACGGGCGGGAAGGGAGTAGTTTAGGTTTACGTTATTGAGCAGGATCGTATTTTCTGTAAATACAAACCTGGTATTGGGAAATGTAGCATCCTGGGCACTAATCGACTTAAAGGCCGTTACATCTCCTGGTTTTGTCCAGCGCAAATCAAATACACGTTTATCTATATTATTTCTTAAAATGGCATTTTCAACCTTGTTCAATAGTGTATAATTAATTTTTTTGCCGCCAAAGCGTCCTCCAAATCCAATATTGGCTGTAAACTGCCCCACTCGGATCATAGTACTTAACCTTCCATTTATTTTTGGTGTTCCATCCCCAACGGCAACTTTTGGTACCCCTGAAATATCTGTTGTCAGTGTTCCATCTGCTTTTAAATACAAGACCTTTCCTGTGGCTGCATCTACTCCCGGAGATTGTACCACATAGACTTCGTCTGAAGATTGCCCTTCTACATATTGGTAAAAAGTAGAGTTTGTAGAATTCATTCCTGCTGCTGCCTCAGTTGCTTTTTTTAAGGCATCACTTAATTTCACCAGGAGATTTTTATTGTGGCTAGCGGCAGCCGTAATGGACCAGTAAAATTTCCTTTCAGGATTTTTAATCACAAAGAAAGAAGCCTGGATATCTGACCCATAGTTATTGATTTGGCCAAGATTTTCTGTATAAGTTGCAAAACCATGTGAGGATGATAAATAAACCGACGTGATGGCATTAGTTGTTCGCTTAAAGTAATAATTCGCCGACAGGGAAAGTTTGTTATCAAATAAACTCATATCTATACCTGCGTTCTGCTGATAAGTGGTCTGCCATTGCAGGTCTTTGTTGGCAAAGCCAGTTAAATTCGCACCTGTTAAGGTTCTGTAAAGTTGCGTACGGTCGTAAGTATAGGTAGACAGGGATTGATAAGGAGCAAAGTTTAAATTACCTGTTACCCCGTAGTTATAGCGTAACCGGAGTGTGTTGATTTGAGGCAAATTATCCTTCATAAATCGTTCATTACTGACTGTCCAGCCCAAACCGGCAGACCAGAATTTTCCGAACCTGGAATCTGAACCGAAAGAAGATCCTCCGGTGAGGTTATAATTTGCGTCGGCAAAAAAACGACCATCATAAATATAGCTTAATGTAGCACTCGCCCCCACTGTGCGGGTAGTACTTTCGGAAGTGGTTGGACGGTTAACATTAATCGCCTGAGATAGATCTGTTTGGGTATCGTTACTAAAACCCGTTGCTAGAATAGAGGAACTGTTTTGTTTATCTTCGGTTGCCTGAACGTTTACCCCACCATAAATAGTACTTTTATCTATTACAGTACCGTAACTTACATTACTTCTGATCTGATAACCTTGGGCATAACTATTACTCAAGGCATAGGAGCCTAGACTGCTGGCCGCAGCATTCAGAAAGGCGGTGTTAGACCGGGACAGATATTTATCAGTACTTCCAACCTGCCTGTTATATCCTACAGAATTGCTCCATTTTAATCCTTTGGTAACATCCCAGTCAACAGATGTGGTATTTCGCACCACCGTATATTTCGATCGGTCAAAACCGGGAAGGGAACCATTGTAGGCAGGGTTCAGCGGCGAATCACCAGAACTAAAACTGGAGTATTGTTTTACAGCGTTGCCATCATCATCATAGGGAGCCCAATATGGATTCATCGGTGTATAATTACTAAAATCTCCCCAGGGACTATTGGCAGAATTGTTAAAACCCACGGATAGATTATTCGTAAAACGGACTTTTTTCAACAGGTACATAATAGAGAACCCGCCATTAAAGTTATCCCGTTTAGATCCTTTCATTGCACCGGTAATCTGATTGTAGGACCCGGTTAAGGTATACCTGAATTCGGCATCGCCACCACTCAAACCAAGTTGATGTGTCTGACTAATTCCTGTCTGTGTAGGTACTTTTAGCCAATTGGTATTTACACCTTCCATTGCAGCTTTCAGGTTCTTGTTATATAATGTATTTAAATAATCCTGAGTGGAGATATCACTGGCGGTATACAAACCTCCCAGTTTTTCAGCAGCTAGCTTTTCCGTTGAGTTTAACAGGTTATAACTGGAAAAGTCTGGAATTTCCATGTTGATTGCCGCAGAAAAAGAGACTCTCAATTTCCCGGCTACAGGCTTAATCGAGGTGATGACAACTACACCGTTCGCACCTCTCGATCCATACGCAGCTGTAGAACTTGCGTCTTTTAAAATCACTACAGACTCTACATCATACTGGTTCATATCCATTACCCGTTCCAAACTAATTTCAAATCCATCCAGAATAAACAATGGTACGTTATAAGCATTCCTGACATTGGTTCCTTGTATGTTATTCAAATCTGTAGGTAAAGTAGAAGTCCCCCTTATCGATATGTTTGGTAGTTGGTTCGGATCAGAACCATAATTATTTCGTTCTTCAATATTAAAGGCTGGATCTATGTTTGCAATCGTCTTCAATAAATTCCTGTTCCCAAACATTTTAATCTGTTCTTTGCTGATGGCGGTAATAGCGCCTGTAAAGCTTTCCTTAGGCTTATCGAACATTCCGGTTACAACAACTTCATTTAGTTTAGAGTCTACAGAAGTTAAGGCAATTTTGTAATTGCTCTTACCGGATTCAAGTTTTACTATTTTAGTTTTATAACCAACATAGCTTACGCTTAATGCGGTATCGCTTGGGACCGTATTGACGACAAAGCCACCATCAGGATTTGTGGTATATCTGACATTACTTCTCCCAAGTACGGTTACCGATGCTCTTGGAAGTGGTTTTCCATTCTCGTCTACTACAGTTCCGTTAATTCTACCTTCTCGCTGCAAAACAGGCATCGACTTTGTACTTGGATTTTTATTTTCAGAGATTGTAATGAGTTTGTCTTCAATGCTAAAATCAAGATTTTGTGGTTCGAGTATAACTTTCAATGCTTCCTCTACGGATGCATTTTTCAGCTGGACACTGATTTTACTGTCTCTGACTAGCTTTTTTCTGTAAAATATGTCAAAACCGCTTTGCTGTTGGATCTTATTTAAGATCACAGTAACAGGGGTATTTTTTTCTGACAGGTTAATTCGTTGTGCATTTACCGCAGCAGCGACCTGAAGAAATGATAAAAATATAATGAAAGTGGTTATTTTCATTGCCAATAGTAGTTTAGCTGGTAAAAACCGCCTGGGCAGCAGGATTTTACCACATAAGTTTATTTGCATACTTTTGTGAAGTTTAGGTTTGGTTTAATACTGTTGAATGGTTTTATTCTAACTTCCTAAGCTAACCCGGATTCCGATAGCCGTCGGGATCCGGTTGATACTTGAGGTAGCAATTGTTTGTCTGGTATTTATTTTCTCATTAGGATCCTTTCTTTCTTAGTTTGTATGGTTCTTGGTTATGATTATGGGGTTACAAGTAAGTTGTTGTCCTTGATTTCGAACCTTACTCCTCCCTTTTTTAGTATATTCAGTATTCTGGAGAGATTCGCTCTTCGATCTATTGTTCCATTATAGGTTTCGTTGGTTAGATCTCCTTTGTATATAATGTTCACATTGTACCATTTCGAAATCTGACGCATTATGACATCAAGTGGGGCATCGTTGAAGACAAAAAGGCCATTTTTCCAAGCCATCTCTGCTGTGAGATCTGCCTGGGCTACCTTCAATATTGTTCTCGAAGCTACAATAGACTCCTCCCCCGGTTTTAAAACAGCCTTGTCATTAATGTTAACCGATCCTTGTATCAACGCTGTTTTTTCTACCGGCTCATCCTGATAAGCATTGATATTGAAATGTGTACCTAGAACTTTCACCTTTTGTTTTGGTGTAGAAACTATAAATGGATGGAGCTTATCATGGGTAACCTCAAAATAGGCCTCGCCTTCTAATTCTACAGTTCTTGAGGTAAGGCCAGCAAAACGTTCAGGGAACCGGATCCTTGAATCGGCATTCAACCACACTTTACTTCCATCCGGAAGCACAAATGTATAGACCCCACCCTTTGGAGTACTTGCCATCAAGCTATGATTAGACGAATTTTTAGGCTGATCTTCTTTCTGATCTGATACAGGTGAACCGTCGTTATAAGTCAGTACCTCACCATTTACAATAAGTGTAGATTTTTCTCCGCTTAACTCTAATACTTTTCCATCTGCCAATGTAAGTGTAGCCTGATTAGTGGCTGCAAGAAAACTTTTCGCTACAGAAAGATCATCTCCATTTTTTATTGGTGTTAAGAAAACATATAATCCGATCAGTGCAACGCTGGCAGCAACAGCAATTGCTGACCAGAGCCTGATAGGCTTTTTCCTAGAAGTGGAAGAAGATATATAGTTCCACATGATCAATTTTATATCTTTAGTGGGCTCAGTCATAGGAAACTGATCGGATTTGAGGGTTGTAAGGTAAAATTGCTCAACGAGTTTTTTTTCCTCCTCACTACATTGCCCATGTAGGTATTTGTCTATAAGAAATTCTACTCTATTATTTTGCTCCATTTCTGTGTGTTATAATCTAAAGACACGGCTAAAAAGCAAAGGATGTAGATGAAAATGAATTATTTTTTAATAAAAAATGGAAAACGCATCTAAAACACCTATTAAGGCAATAAAAGAAGAAATCAATTGAAAATAAAAAGCAAAGCCAAACAATATGAAAACAGTTTAACAGCAAATTTTACCGATAATGGTAAAAAATTATAGAAATAATAAGACTTTCAGGTCTATTCAGTTTGTCTCTAAGAATTTTGAGCGCATTACTCACTTGTCGTTTTACGGTTTTTTCAGAAATACCCATTTCTTTAGCTATTTCTTTATGGCTTTTATTCCCTCTCCTACTCAATTCAAAAACCATTCGCATTTTCTCGGGGAGCGCCGCGATAATTTCTTCTATCGATTGTAAAAGTTCTTTCTCACTAATATAATCAATGGCATCAAGGCTGTGTTGTTCCACATAAAGCGAAAAAAGATCGATATATCCTTCTCTGGTTTTTCTGTTGCGAATGGAATTGAGCACCCTATTTCTTACTGCAGAAAAAAGATAAACGTCTAGATTCAGCTTCAGATCCAGCTTGTCTATATTGGTCCACAGGTTGATAAATACATCCTGAACGATATCCTGGGCCTCAGATTCCTCATGAGTCATCTTTAATGCATGGATATACAAGATTCCCCAATGTCGGTTATATACCTCTGATAAGGCAGAATGATCACGTTCCCTGATTAGGGCAATAAGTTCCTCATCACTAAAGTGGGTATAAGATGCCATGTTGATTCATTGATACTCATCTCTAAAATAGCAAGGGCGCTAGAAAGACTATTTTTTCAATAGCCAACCAAAATAAAGAGTTTTTATCTAAAAAAAAGATTTTTCCAAAAAAAAACTCCTTGTTCTTTTTGCGAGCTATCATCAGTTTACTGAATGCTGTAACCGCCATCCACCACCAGGGTATGACCTACTATAAGACTTGCTGCATCGCTGCAAAGAAAAACCACAACATTGGCAATTTCTTCAGGACGCCCCAAACGACCAACCGGCACCGCTTTCAGCATTGCATCAAGAGCATCTTGCTGACCACCAGCCATCATTTTATCGGCCATCGGGGTATGGATCAATCCAGGACAAATCGAATTGATACGTATTGCCTGTGGTGCATATTCCAGGGCTGCACTTTTTGTCAATCCGATTACACCGTGTTTAGCGGCGTGATATGTTCCTCTTTGTGCACCTCCCAAAATTCCTCCAATGGAAGAACAGTTAACTATGGCGCCATTTCCCTGTTTACACATCTGTTGCAGTTCGTATTTCATGCAGCTCCATACGCCACGAAGATTTACGCCCGTAACGCGGTCAAAATCCTCCCTGGTCTGATTTGCCGCATCTGCCAGTATATTTTGAATACCTGCGTTGTTATAGGCTACATCCAGTTTCCCGAAAGTTGCCACTGTCTTATCGACCATTGCCCTTACCTGTGTATCATCCGAAACATCACAAGCGATAGCGATTACTTTATAGCCCTCAGTCCTTAGCTGCTCCACTGCTTTGTTTGCCAAATCTTCATCATAATCTGCTAAGACCACTGATGCACCCGCCTGCGCAAAAGCCTTTGCAGTTGCAAAACCTATGCCTTGTGCCGCTCCTGTTACCAAGGCTACTTTATCTTTCATTGTAATCATTATACAAAGTTCGTAAGCACGTGATACATACACTTTATACAAAATACAGATGTTTTTACCAGTTTTACTGATTTCAGGCCGGAACTGCCTTGCTACCAATTGGGTTTGTTAAATTTGCAAGGTAATTTTTTGAATAATGGAGCACGTAGACAGGATAGATACAGTTAAACAATACAACAACTATCTGAAGGTAGATACCTTGCACCCATTGGTGAATGTGGTTAATTTTGATGAAGTACCTGCCATTCAATACTACAGGTATTATATGGGCATTTACGCGGTATTTTTAAAAGACATCAATTGCGGCGATATGGTTTATGGTTGTCAGAACTATGATTATGATGATGGTACATTGGTATTCATATCCCCAGGTCAGGTCTATGGAGTAAACAGTAAAGGACAACTGATAAAACCTACTGGATATGCACTGATCTTTCATCCCGATTTAATTAATGGAACTCAATTGGGCAAAGCAATTAAGGACTATTCTTTCTTTTCTTACGAAGTAAACGAAGCCCTGCATTTATCAAAAAAAGAAAGAAAAACCATTGTAGACTGTTTACATAAAATTTCTGCTGAAATAGAGATGAATATCGACAGGCATAGCAAAACGCTTATAGTTTCAAATATCGAACTGTTCCTAAATTATTGCATGCGTTACTACGACCGCCAATTTATTACTCGCAGCAATATAAATAAAGATATTCTGATACGGTTTGAAAATTTATTGAATGATTATTTTAGATCGGATAAGGCACAAATGATAGGCTTACCGAGCGTTGCCTGGTGCGCAGAACAGCTATACTTATCTCCAAATTATTTTGGTGATCTGATAAAAAAGGAGACTGGTCACACTGCATTGGATTATATTCAAACCAAATTAATTGATGAGGCCAAAAATAAAATCTTTGATGTTTCCAAATCCATTAATGAAATAGCAAATGAATTGGGCTTCAAATATCAGCAACACTTTACCAGACTGTTTAAGCAAAAAACAGGAATGACACCAAATGAATATCGCATGTTAAGCTAATATTGAATACCCCCTTCCAGATACACATACATCTATATATTTACACATCAAAATATACAGATATAAAAACTTGACACTTAACTACAAAGATAATCAATACGTTACCCACGGTCTGAATTTCGGAAATTCGTGCATCCTGTTACAAATTCGGTACATCTTGTTAGCTGCATATAATATATTTGGTAGAATTTTGCTTTATTAAAAATCAGGACAATGATGAACCAAGCAAATTTAGAAAGAAGCAAAGCGGTAATAGACCGTTTTGATAAAGCATGTATTGAACAGAAGAACGATCAGATTTTAGAAGAGTTGGTGGCAGATAATGTCATCAATCACGCTGCACCGCAGGGTGCGCCCAATGGAAAAGAAAGTTTTTATCATTTCCTTCAGTTATTGCACAATGGCCTGTCTAATATCAAAGTAGAAAAATTGCAACAAGTTGCTGAAAAAGATCTTGTAGTAACGCGAAAAATTATTAGTGCAGTGCATTCTGGCAATTTCATGGGTGTGCCACCGTCTAACAAATCGATTAGCTTTGAAACTATAGAAATTATTAGGCTTGAAAATGGCAAATATGCAGAACATTGGGTACAAAGCAACCTGTCGACGTTGCTTTTTTCTTTGCAATCCAACGAGGGTCAAAACGTTCCTAGCCATTAGCCAGACAAATAGATATTTCAAAAATCTTAATTTCGCAGGATGAAAAATGCTAAGCTGTTCCATATCAGATCTATCAGTGAATTTCACCGCTGGAGAGGATTCCCCGCTCCTGAACACCCCTTGGTCAGCGTCGTGCAATTGAACTCAATCAATGAGGATTTCCTTCAGATTGCACAAACTATGGTTTTCGATTTTTACTGTATTGCACTCAAACGAAATTTCAATCTGAATCTTAAGTATGGACAACAGCAGTATGACTTTGATCAGGGGGTGATGTTCTTTATGTCTCCCGGGCAAATATTTGGAATAGAGCAGGATAAAGCAGAAATAGATAATGAGGTAACCGGATGGATGCTTTTATTCCATCCGGACTTTCTTTGGCATACATCTTTAGCGAAGGGAATAAAGGACTATCTTTATTTTGATTATTCAGTAAACGAGGCATTATTCCTATCTGAAAAGGAAGAAGGTATTATCGTAGGGATCATGCAAAATATGCTTCAGGAATGCCACAACAATATGGATAATTTCAGCCAGAAAATCATCATTGCACATATGGAGGCTTTACTGAATTATGCTGACCGCTTTTATAACCGGCAGTTCCTAACTCGTAAAATCGCTAATCATCAAATATTAGAACAACTCGAAACGATTTTACAAGCAAATTTCGTTAGTATTAATCTGTTGAAACATGGCGTACCGAGTGTACAGGAAATATCTGCCAAACTGAACCTCTCGCGCAACTATTTGAGTTCATTACTCAAAATAACTACCGGTAGGAATACCCAACAGCACATCCAGGACAAACTGATTGAAATGGCCAAAGAACGTATTTCTACTACAGGCTTATCGATAAGTGAAATTGCTTATGAGCTTGGGTTTGAGTATCCGCAGTCTTTTAGCAGGATGTTTAAAGCCCACACCGGCCTGTCTCCTTTGGAGTTTCGGCGGTCATTTAATTAAATCCACTCTTCCTCCTCCTAAACTCAGCTGGGGTAATACCTTTGCTCTTTTTAAATTGCCTGCTTAAATGGCTTTCATCCGAAAAGCCCAGTTCCTGGGCGATTTGCCCAATAGGATAACTACTGAAATGGAGTCGTTCTTCAATCATATTCATTCTGTATTGTGTGATGTAACAGTGTAAACTTTCTCCTGTAAGCTTTTTAAAATACTCTCCAACATAACTTGCTGATAAATTAAACTGTTCGGCAAGATGCTTTATTCTCAATTTTTGCGGAATGCTGATGTTTTGGTTAATATAAATGATAATGCTATTAATCAGAGGTTCCGGATACTGTTTATCCGGACTTGTTACAGGTACCTTGGCAACATTACGGGATATAATATTCAATACCATGGTAACCATAAGTTGAAGGTTTTCACGATGGTAAACGTCCTTATTGGCGTATTCGGAGATCATATTTTCGATCAGAGATGAAATCATGTGGCAATCCCCATCACTTCTGATGAGCAGACGTTCAAAACGATTGTGGTGGGTGAAAATATTTTCAAGCTTTTTTAACCAAAGCAATAGATTCTCCCTTTCCTGGATACCTCTGTACTGTTCCAGAAAGGTACCTGAAAAGCGGATGGAACAAAAACGTGTAGGTGTACAACTTTCGAAACCTCTGCAGTCCATTGGAGTGAACAGAAATATACCGCCCTTATCATAAGGATAGTGGTTATCATTTACCATCCGGGTACCCTTTCCTTCGATTATATGAACAATTTCGAAGAACTGATAGGTAAGTGGCTGTTCATTCCAGTTTTCCATATCCAGAACATGAAGTTCAAAGGGCTGATGCAGGTGTTTTCTCTTCATCCTCTAAAATTACAAATATATCCTCTTTTTGTTCCTGTTTTCGCCAAGCCACCAGGGCTACCTTTAAGAAAAAAAAGAAATATGACATCTCCCTTATTAACACCACTTGAGACCAATTTGATATCACTTACCAATAGGGTTGTAATGGCGCCTATGAACAGACGCAGGGCAGTAAATGGAATACCCACAGAATCTATGATTACCTACTATGTGCAACGTGCTGATGCCGGACTGATTACTACCGATAATACGGCAATATCCGCTAATAGCGGTGCCTACCTGCATACACCCGGAATTTACACCAGTGAACAAAAGCTAGCCTGGAAGAAAATAGTGGATGCTGTACATGACAGGGGTGGAAAAATATTTATTCAGCTGGTTCATTCTGGCCGCGTAGGTCATAGTGCAATTCAGGATGGCGCGCCATTGGTCGCTCCTTCAGCAATTAGGGTTAGTGAAAATATCCGCCTTCCAGATGGAACACATCGGCAGATGGAAATGCCAATTGCCATTCCAACAGCAGAAATACCTTTATGGATCGAAAAATTTGTTCAAGCCTCCGCGAATGCAATGGAGGCCGGTTTCGATGGCGTGGAAATCCATGCCGCACATGGGTTTCTGATTGATCAATTTATAAACCCCTGGAGTAATTCAAGAACTGACAGGTATGGTGGAAGCACAGAAAACAGGATTCGTTTTTTAGTAGAGGTCATGCAGGCAGTCTCCGCAGAAATAGGCAGAGACAAAACAGGAATCAGGCTCTCCCCTTTTCGCGAAATATATGATCTGAAACGATATTCCCAGGAGCTGGCAACACATCAGCTCATCATGGATGAGTTACAGAAACTGAACATCCTTTATGTACATTTTTCAAACGCGATGGTTGACGGACGGCCAACCATACCGACAGAATATCTTCAGGATGCCCGAAAACGCTTTAAAAACCTTATTATGATAGCCGGAGGCTTTAATATTGCAAGTGCAGAGAAAATCCTGTCATCAGGATTGGTAGATCTCATTGCCATGGGTAAACTCTATATCTCAAATCCCGATCTGGTTGAACGCATTAAATATGATCTGCCACTCGCATCCTGGGACGAAAATACATTTTACACGGAGGGCGATCAGGGATACATAGACTACCCAAAGCATCATGAGATTTAATCTTATCATTTAAAGTATTGTTTTCAGTACTTTAAATGATTCTTATGAATAAACTTTTAATATTTTCCCGTTAACCGCGCCTTCAACACTCAAAATATAGGCATTCACAAGTTTTTTCATAGGTACTAAATTGTATCCAGGGAAGAATTCTCCATATCGTTCCTTGCTGTCTTCTACAAGACCAGGACTAACTGCATTGATTCTTTTGTCCTCTTTGAGCTCCTGCGAAGCTGCCAGCACAAAGCTGTTAATTGCCCCATTGATCATTGCAACAGCAGAGCCATTACGAGCAGGATGAACAGCGGCTATACCAGTAGTTAAAGTTATAGAGCCTTGTGGGTTTAGAAAATCCTTTCCCAGCAGAACTAAGTTAACCTGGCCCAATAGTTTCCCCTTAATTCCTGGCAGTATATCTTCTTCTGTCATTCCGTAGAACGGACCGTAATACCCCGTTCCGGCAGTACAAATAATACCATCAACTTTACCAGTTTTTTTAAACATTTCAAGAATGGAAAACGAAGAAGCAATGTCTACGTGTACATCTCCTGTATTTCTTCCGCTAATGATCAACTCGTGTTTTTGAGACAGCCCTTCAGCTACTTTTTTTCCAATGGTACCACTACCACCAATAATTAGAATTTTCATATTGCATATTTTACCACTAAGCTAGAGCATAATGCACCAGTGGAATATCGCAATTGGCTCATTCTATAGCAATCATGGCTCTTATTGCCTGTGGTGTAATCCCGAATTCCTGCTTGAAGATACGGATGAAATAGGATGTACTTTCAAATGCACACTCGCTTGCTATTTCGGAGACCAGTTTATTGGTATTCTGTAGCAACATCCGGGCATGTTTTAATCTTTGCTGATTGATATATATTCTGGGTGAGGAATGATATTGTTTTTTAAAATCCCTTTTAAAAGCAGCGAGACTTCTATTGCATAAAGCCGCAAGCTCAAAAACAGTAATGGGCTGTAAAATATTTTCTTCTATTACTGAAGTCATATCCTTAAGATCTGTACTAACAGCTGAATAAATAAACGAAAGGATTTCTTCTTTAAAACCAGACGAAAATAGAAGGGTAATTATTTCTTGCTGCTTTAGCGGAATCAATTGCTTATAATCAAATAATCGATGATTAAAATATTCCCTGAACTGCGCTTTAAAGTCCTGAATAAGTTGATTAGCAGGAAATACCACACAGGGTTCATTTTTTGTATAATCTGCCTTCAAATTAGATTTCGGAATAAATGATTTTAAAATGTATTCAGGTAAAAATATCATCAGTGCTTCAAATTTCAGCCCTTCTTCAATATATTCAGCCATTACATATATTCCTTTTTTCAAAAGAAACACACTATTTGGAGTGATTTTTAAAGTATAATTTGAAAAATGCAAAAGTTTTACACCACTTATTACGAAAATTAGTGTGTGTTCTGTCAGGAACACTGTTCTTTTTCCAGCCCTGGATTCGATTTTCAGTTTAGCAAACATTTTAGAATCTGCAGATAAAAAGGT
>NZ_QAIL01000169.1 GCF_003061025.1 Pedobacter sp. HMWF019
GTGTAAAAACCGTCAATTTTTTTTTGAAAATAATTTTGGATAGAAGATTTATTCTTGTAGATTTGCATTCCATTTCGGAACAGGGGTTACCTCTTAAAGAAACGGAAAGGTTCTGTGAAAGTTTAAAATTTATATCAATTACATGAGTTTTACGAAACAAATGTAGTATATAAGCCTCCTTAGCTCAGCTGGTAGAGCAACTGACTTGTAATCAGTAGGTCATTGGTTCGATCCCGATAGGAGGCTCTTTTAATCCGCGTAGTGATACGTGGCGGTTAAAAGATGGGGAGATACCAGAGTGGCCAAATGGGACAGACTGTAACTCTGTTGTCGCAAGACTTCGAAGGTTCGAATCCTTCTCTCCCCACAGTTAAAAAAGCGGAAGTAGCTCAGTTGGTAGAGCGATAGCCTTCCAAGCTATAGGTCGCGAGTTCGAACCTCGTCTTCCGCTCTAAATTGGAAAAGTTGGGCAGTCGGCAGAGATTGTGGAGTTAAGTCTTAATAAAATGACTTAAATGATCATGCTGCTGAGATTAAAAAGCCGAAGTAGCTCAGCGGTAGAGCACTTCCTTGGTAAGGAAGAGGTCGTGGGTTCAAGTCCCATCTTTGGCTCAGGAAATAAGGAACTTTGTTAAATCTGTAATAAAGGCAGGGTGAACAAGGTTTTTTGTATTGAAATAGTATCAAAACAATAAATTAAAATAAAAGTTAACCTACTAATAAGTATAAAAACATGGCAAAAGAAAAGTTTGACCGCAGTAAGCCGCACTTAAATATCGGTACAATCGGTCACGTTGACCACGGTAAAACAACCTTAACAGCAGCTATCACTAAGGTCTTGGCTGATGCTGGTTTAACTGAGGCTCGTTCATTTGATTCGATTGACTCAGCTCCTGAGGAAAAAGAAAGAGGTATCACTATTAATACAGCACACGTTGAATATTCAACAGCTAACCGTCACTATGCACACGTTGACTGTCCAGGTCACGCGGATTATGTGAAAAACATGGTTACTGGTGCTGCGCAAATGGATGGAGCTATCATCGTAGTTGCTGCTACAGATGGTCCAATGCCACAAACTCGCGAGCACATCCTATTGGCTCGTCAGGTAGGTGTTCCTTCATTAGTTGTATTCATGAATAAAGTGGATATGGTTGATGATCCTGAGTTATTGGAATTAGTAGAGATGGAAGTTCGTGAATTGTTATCATTCTATGAATTCCCTGGTGATGATATTCCTGTTATCCAAGGTTCTGCTTTGGGTGGTTTGAATGGCGATCCGAAATGGGTTGGTAAAATCATGGAATTAATGGATGCTGTAGATAGCTACATTCCAATTCCTCCACGTTTAACTGAGCTTCCATTCTTGATGCCTGTTGAGGACGTATTCTCGATCACTGGTCGTGGTACTGTTGCAACTGGACGTATTGAGCGTGGTGTAATCAACTCTGGAGATCCTGTTGAGATCCTGGGTATGGGTGCTGAAAATCTTAAATCAACTGTTACAGGTGTTGAGATGTTCCGTAAGATCCTTGATTATGGTGAAGCTGGTGATAACGTAGGTTTATTGTTACGTGGTATTGAGAAAACTGATATCCGTCGTGGTATGGTTATCTGCAAACCAGGTTCTGTAACTCCTCACACTGATTTCAAAGCTGAGATCTATGTATTATCAAAAGCAGAAGGTGGTCGTCACACTCCATTCTTCAACAAATACCGTCCACAATTCTACTTCCGTACCACAGACGTAACAGGTGAAATTTCACTTGCTGAAGGAACTGAAATGGTTATGCCAGGTGATAACGTTACGATCACTGTTAAATTGATCAACGCTATTGCAATGGAAAAAGGTCTACGTTTCGCTATCCGTGAAGGTGGTAGAACAGTAGGTGCTGGTCAGGTAACTGAAATCTTGAAATAGTAAACAGAACAACTAAGTACATCGTATTTAGTTAAGTATAAAAACTTAGTACTTAAACAAAGAAGTTTAAGTTAAACCAAAGGTTTAAGTACTAAGTTATTTCATACACGGGCATAGTTCAATGGTAGAATAGAGGTCTCCAAAACCTTTGATCAGGGTTCGAATCCTTGTGCCCGTGCAAAAACTTAAATATGGCTAGCGTAGTTCAATTCATTAAAGAATCATATGAAGAAATGACCCAGAAGGTTACTTGGCCTGCATGGGGAGAATTGTTAAATTCTGCAGTGTTGGTTCTAGTGGCTTCATTCATCATAGCAATCGTTGTGTTTGCGATGGATAAGGGCTCTACTTTTGTTTTAGATACTTTTTATAAATCACTTTCTAATTAATATATATAGCTAAAATGAACGATCAGTTAAAGTGGTATGTAGTTAGAGCTGTTAGCGGAAAAGAGAAGAAGGTTAAGCAGTATATCGATTCTGAAATTAGTCGTTTAGGTTTTTCACATCTTGTTCCTCAGGTATTGATCCCAATGGAGAAATACTATCAGATGAAAGATGGCAAGAAAATTGCTAAAGAACGTAACTTCTATCCCGGTTATGTTTTGATAGAAGCTATATTAGACGGAGAGTTGGAGCACATTATTAAAGGTGTTAATAGTGTGATCGGCTTTTTAGGAGATAAAGGCGGAAATCCGGTACCTATGCGTCAGGCAGAGGTTAATCGTATTTTAGGCAAGGTTGATGAGATGAGCCAACAAGGTGAGACCATGAATATTGCCTATTATGTTGGAGAGAATGTTAAGGTTATGGACGGTCCGTTTAATGGTTTTACCGGCGTAATCGAAGAGGTTAATGAAGAAAAGAAGAAATTGAAAGTTATGGTTAAGATCTTTGGTCGCAAAACACCACTGGAGCTTAACTATATGCAAGTAGAGAAAGAATAAAATAATGGTCTGAAAGGATCGTTATTTATTTCTATATAAGAGCTTAAATGTTACATGCTTCCAATATTTAACATTGAGTATTACAATTAACAAAACAAAAAATGGCAAAAGAAGTCAGTGCGCTTGTTAAATTACAAATCAAAGGTGGAGCTGCAAATCCATCACCTCCGGTAGGACCTGCATTGGGTGCTAAAGGGGTGAACATTATGGAATTTTGTAAGCAATTCAATGCTCGTACCCAAGATAAGCCCGGTAAAGTATTACCAGTTGTAATTACTGTTTATGCTGACAAGTCTTTCGAATTTATCATCAAAACCCCTCCTGTAGCCATCCAGTTAAAAGATGCTACTAAATTACAGAGTGGTTCTGCTGAGCCCAACCGTAAGAAAGTTGGTTCGGTGACTTGGGATCAGGTAAAATCGATTGCTGAAGATAAGATGACAGACTTAAATGCCTTCACTATCGAATCAGCAATGAGTATGGTTGCCGGTACAGCACGCAGTATGGGAATCACCGTTAGCGGTGACGCACCCTGGAACAATTAATTAACAAAAAACAGTTTACAACAGTGGCTAAATTAACAAAAAATCAAAAAAAGGCACATGCTAAACTAGAAGCCGGTAAATCGTATTCTTTACAGGATGCGGCTGCTTTGGTAAAAGAGATCACTACAACTAAATTTGACGCTTCGGTTGATATCGACGTTGCTTTAGGTGTAGATCCACGTAAAGCCAATCAAATGGTGCGTGGTATTGCTACTTTACCTCACGGCACTGGTAAAACTGTACGCGTTTTAGTTCTTTGTACTCCTGATAAGGAAGAAGAAGCTAAAGCTGCCGGTGCAGATTTCGTAGGTTTAGACGAGTATGTAGCCAAGATTGAAGGTGGATGGACTGATGTTGACATTATTATCACTACTCCTGCTTGTATGGCAAAAGTAGGTAAACTAGGACGTGTTTTAGGTCCTCGTAACCTTATGCCAAACCCTAAGTCGGGTACTGTAACCAATGAAGTTGGTAAAGCAGTAACTGATGTTAAAGGTGGGAAAATTGATTTTAAAGTTGACAAAACAGGTATCATACACGCTTCAGTAGGAAAAGTATCATTCCCAGCAGAAAAAATATATGAAAATGCCCTTGAAGTTCTTCAGGTAATTTCTAAATTAAAACCTTCTGCTGCAAAAGGAACTTATTTTAAGAGCATTCATGTTTCTTCAACAATGAGTCCTGGAATAGCAGTCGAAACTAAATCAGTAGCGGGGATCTAATTATGAACAGAGAAGAAAAACACGAACTAGTTTCAGCTCTTCAAGAGAAAATGCAAGAGTTTGGCAACTTTTATATTGCCGATACTTCAAGCTTATCTGTTGAGAAAGTAAATAATATCCGTCGCAAATGTTTCGAAAGCGGTATCGAAATGCAGGTAGCTAAAAATACTTTGATCAGAAAAGCGATCGAAGGATTAGAAGGCGATGCATCAGAGATCTTTGCAGCACTTAAAGGTCAGTCAGCTTTATTATTCTCAACTACAGGTAATGCTCCGGCAAAACTGATCAAAGCGTTGAGAAAAGGATCTGATAAACCAGTATTGAAAGCGGCTTATATCGATTCATCAGTTTATGTTGGTGATAACCATTTAGATGCATTAGTAAGCTTGAAATCAAGAGAAGAGCTTATTGGAGACATCATTGGATTATTACAATCGCCAGCTAAAAATGTTGTTTCAGCCCTTAAATCAAGTGGTGGCAAAATTGCAGGAATTGTTAAAACTCTTCAAGAAAGAGAAGGTTAAGGAACACCTTATAAGTTCATATTATTAAATTATTTTACGTAAATTTTTAAAAATCTATAAAATGGCAGATTTAAAAGCGTTTGCTGAGCAATTGGTAAACTTAACAGTTAAAGAAGTTAACGAATTAGCTCAAATCTTAAAAGACGAGTATGGTATTGAACCAGCTGCTGCTGCAGTTGCTGTTGCAGGTCCTGCTGCTGATGCTGCTCCTGCAGCTGAAGAAAAAACTACTTTTGATGTAATTTTGAAAGAAGCTGGTGGTCAGAAATTAGCAGTTGTTAAATTGGTAAAAGACTTAACTGGTTTAGGTTTGAAAGAAGCTAAAGATCTAGTTGATGGTGCACCTAAAGAATTAAAAGCTGGTGTTGCTAAAGACGAAGCTGAAGCTTTGAAAAAACAATTAGAAGAAGCTGGAGCTGTAGTTGAAATTAAGTAATCGCTTAATTTTAATATAACTTTAACATAGACTCCGACTATTACAGTCGGAGTCTATACCTGTTTATAAACATTTCATTTAGTTTGATTGATGAAATGCATGTAGCGGCAAATCAAACAAATAGTTTATTCTTAAAGTAAATTAACTTTAGTCCATTGGCAAATAAAGTCGACCAAAGAGTAAATTTTGCACGTAGTAAGCACATCATAGATTATCCTGATTTTCTTGATGTACAGTTGCAATCATTCAGAGAATTTTTTCAGATAGAAACCACTTCAGACAACCGTCATACAGAAGGACTGTTTAAGGTATTTGCTGAAAACTTCCCAATCACTGATTCCAGAAATATTTTTGTTCTGGAGTTCCTTGATTATTTTATTGATCCACCGCGTTATGATATACCTGAGTGTATTGACCGTGGATTGACTTATAGTGTTCCATTAAAAGCAAAGCTGAAGCTTTCTTGTAATGATGCTGAACACGAAGATTTTGAAACCATCATCCAGGATGTGTATTTAGGCACCATACCATATATGACGCCTAAAGGTACGTTTGTGATTAATGGTGCAGAGCGCGTTATTGTTTCGCAGCTGCATAGATCTCCGGGTGTGTTCTTCGGTCAGAGCCGTCACACCAATGGTACTAAGCTTTACTCTGCCCGTGTAATTCCTTTTAAAGGGTCTTGGATTGAGTTTGCTACTGACGTTAATAACGTCATGTATGCTTATATCGACCGTAAGAAAAAATTCCCGGTAACTACTTTATTGCGTGCTATCGGTTACGATTCTGATAAAGACATCCTTGAATTGTTTGACCTGGCCGATGAGGTTAAGGTAAGCAAATCCGGATTGAAGAAATATATCGGCCGTAAACTTGCTGCAAGGGTATTAAGAAAATGGGTTGAAGATTTTGTGGATGAAGATACCGGTGAGGTAGTTTCTATAGATCGTAACGAAGTGATCTTAGACAGGGATACTGTTTTAGAAGACGAACACATTGATCTGATCATTGATGCTGGTGTTAAAACAATCATCTTGTCTAAAGATGATGGTGCCAGCCAGGCAGATTATACCATTATATATAATACTTTACAAAAAGATACTTCTAACTCTGAAAAAGAGGCGGTTGAAAACATCTATCGTGCTTTGCGTAACGCAGAACCACCTGATGAGGAAACTGCAAGGGGTATCATCGAGCGTTTGTTCTTCTCGGATAAACGTTATGACTTGGGAGATGTAGGTCGTTACCGCATCAACCGTAAGTTGAAAATGGATACACCGGATGATGTAAAAGTATTGACAAAAGCGGATATTATTGCGATTGTTAAATACCTGATCAAATTAATCAACTCTAAAGAAGAGGTGGATGATATTGATCACTTGTCCAATCGTCGTGTACGTACGGTAGGTGAGCAGCTTTATGCTCAGTTTGGTGTAGGTCTTGCCCGTATGGCCCGTACGATCCGTGAGCGTATGAACATCAGAGATAATGAGGTGTTTACTCCAACTGATTTGATTAATGCCCGTACTTTATCGTCGGTGATTAACTCTTTCTTTGGTACTAACCAGTTGTCTCAGTTCATGGACCAGACCAATCCATTGGCAGAGATTACGCACAAGCGTCGTTTATCAGCCTTAGGTCCAGGTGGTCTTTCACGTGAGCGTGCAGGTTTCGAAGTACGTGACGTTCACTATACACACTATGGCCGTCTGTGTACCATTGAAACACCAGAGGGACCAAACATTGGTTTGATCTCTTCTCTTTGTGTTCACGCTAAGATCAATAATTTAGGATTTATAGAGACCCCGTACAAAAAAGTTGAAAACGGTGTTGTTGCTGTAGATGAACCGGTTATTTATCTTTCTGCTGAAGATGAGGATGGTAAAACTATTGCTCAGGCAAATGCGGAATATGATGATAAAGGTAATTTCACCACGCCACGTGTTAAAGCACGTTACGAGGGTGACTTCCCGATCATTGAACCAGAGAAACTGGATTTAATGGACGTGGCACCAAATCAGATTACTTCTATTGCAGCTTCATTGATTCCTTTCCTGGAGCATGATGATGCGAACAGGGCCCTGATGGGATCTAACATGCAACGTCAGGCCGTACCATTGTTACGTCCTGAGGCGCCGATTGTTGGTACTGGTTTGGAAGGCCGTGTTGCACGTGACTCCAGAACTTTGATCAATGCTGAAGGTAACGGTGTTGTTGAATATGTTGATGCAAATGAGATCACCATTAAATACGAAAGAAATGACGGCGATCGTTTAGTTTCTTTTGAAGGTGACAGCAAAACTTATAAATTAATTAAATTCAAGAAAACCAACCAGAATACTTGTATCAACTTGAAGCCAATCGTTAAGAAAGGTCAGAAAGTAGTAAAAGGACAAGTACTTTGCGAAGGTTATGCTACTGAAAACGGTGAGTTGGCATTAGGAAGAAACTTAAAGGTTGCTTTCATGCCTTGGCAAGGGTATAACTTTGAGGATGCGATCGTAATTAATGAGCGTATTGTTAGAGAAGATATCTTTACTTCACTGCACATTGAAGAGTTTGAACTGGAAGTACGTGATACAAAACGTGGAGAAGAGGAGTTAACACCAGATATCCCTAACGTTTCTGAGGAAGCAACTAAAGATTTGGACGAAAACGGTATTATCCGTGTAGGTGCTGAAGTTAAAGAAGGAGATATCCTGATTGGTAAGATCACTCCTAAAGGAGAATCTGATCCTTCACCGGAAGAAAAACTGCTTCGTGCCATCTTTGGTGATAAAGCAGGAGATGTAAAAGATGCGTCTTTGAAAACTCCTCCTTCTATTAAAGGTGTGGTTATTGATACCAAATTATTCTCCAGAGCTAAGAAAACTACGAAAGCGGAAGAGAAATCTGCGATCGAGAAATTGGACAAGAGATATAACCTGGCTGTTGAGAACCTGAAAAATGAACTGGTAGATAAATTGTTCCAGATCGTGAATGGTAAAACCTCACAAGGTGTATTTAACGTTTACAAGGAGCTATTGTTCCCTAAAGGAGCGAAGTTTACACAGAAGAGCTTAGCAGAATTGGAATATGCCCACATCAATCCATACAAATGGACTACAGATGATGATAAAAACGATCAGATCAAAATGTTGTTGCACAACTATGGTATTCGTGTAAACGAAGAACTGGGTGCTTACAAACGTGATAAGTTTGCGATCAGTGTAGGTGATGAGCTTCCTTCTGGTATTGTTCAGATGGCTAAAGTTTATGTAGCTAAGAAACGTAAACTGAAAGTAGGAGATAAGATGGCGGGACGTCACGGTAACAAAGGTATTGTTGCACGTATTGTACGTGATGAAGACATGCCTTTCTTGGATGACGGAACTCCGGTTGATATTGTATTGAACCCACTGGGTGTACCTTCTCGTATGAACTTGGGACAGATCTATGAAACTGTGCTTGCATGGGCTGGAAAAGAGCTGGGTGTGAAATTTGCAACCCCGATCTTTGATGGTGCTAAACATGATGAGGTAGAAGAGTGGATCGCTAAAGCTGGTGTACCTGCTTCAGGAAGAACTTATTTGAACAATGGTTTAACTGGAGACAGATTTGATCAGCCAACTACAGTAGGTATTATCTATATGCTGAAACTGGGACACATGGTTGATGATAAGATGCACGCCCGTTCAATCGGACCGTACTCTTTAATTACCCAGCAACCATTAGGTGGTAAGGCTCAGTTCGGTGGTCAGCGTTTTGGTGAGATGGAGGTTTGGGCATTGGAGGCATTTGGTGCTGCCAATATCCTGCAAGAAATCTTAACAGTGAAATCTGATGATGTGATCGGAAGAGCAAAAACCTACGAAGCGATTGTAAAAGGTGAAAACCTTCCTACGCCAGGTGTACCAGAATCATTCAATGTATTGGTTCATGAGTTACGCGGATTAGGTTTAGATATTACGTTAGACTAATGTTTTAAGTATTGAGCAGTGTCTGCTTCGGCCGGCACTGCTTAAAACTTGAGACTTACAACTCAAAAAGATATGTCTTACAAAAAGGATAATAAATTAAAAAGCAACTTCACCTCAATTACCATTAGTTTGGCCTCTCCTGAAGCAATTCTGGAGCGTTCAAGTGGTGAGGTGTTGAAACCTGAAACCATTAACTATCGTACTTACAAGCCTGAACGTGACGGTTTGTTCTGCGAGCGTATTTTTGGTCCGGTTAAAGATTACGAATGTCATTGCGGTAAATACAAACGTATCCGTTATAAAGGTATTGTTTGTGACCGTTGTGGTGTGGAAGTAACAGAGAAGAAAGTACGTAGAGAGCGTATGGGACACATCAATTTGGTGGTTCCTGTAGCGCACATCTGGTATTTCCGTTCTTTACCGAATAAAATCGGATACTTATTGGGCTTGCCAACCAAGAGACTGGACCTGATCATTTACTACGAGCGTTATGTAGTAATCCAGGCTGGTTTAATGGGCGAACAAGGTATTCAGTACATGGATTTCTTAACTGAAGAAGAATATTTAGATATTCTGGATAAGTTGCCTAAAGAAAACCAATACCTGGATGATAAAGATCCTAACAAATTCATCGCTAAAATGGGTGCTGAAGCGTTAGAGGATTTACTGAAACGTATTGATTTAGATACTTTATCATATAACTTACGTCACCAGGCTGCAAATGAGACTTCTCAGCAACGTAAAAATGAGGCTTTAAAACGTCTTCAGGTTGTTGAAGCTTTCCGCGGATCAAGAACACGTATTGAGAATAATCCAGAGTGGATGATCATTAAGATTGTTCCGGTTATTCCACCAGAATTACGTCCTTTGGTTCCTTTGGAAGGTGGTCGTTTTGCGACTTCGGATTTAAATGATCTTTACCGTCGTGTAATTATCCGTAACAACCGTTTAAAACGTTTGATTGAGATCAAAGCTCCGGAAGTAATTTTACGTAACGAAAAACGTATGTTACAAGAGGCAGTTGACTCTTTATTTGATAACTCACGTAAAGTAAATGCTGTTAAAACGGAAGGTAACCGTGCCTTGAAATCTCTTTCTGATATTCTGAAAGGTAAACAAGGACGTTTCCGTCAAAACTTATTAGGTAAACGTGTGGATTATTCTGCCCGTTCTGTAATTGTTGTAGGTCCTAACCTGAAATTGCATGAATGCGGTTTACCTAAAGATATGGCAGCTGAGCTGTTCAAACCGTTCATCATTCGTAAAATGATTGAAAGGGGTATCGTGAAAACGGTTAAATCTGCAAAGAAAATCGTTGACAGAAAAGATCCTCTGGTTTGGGACATCCTTGAAAACGTATTAAAAGGACACCCGGTATTGCTTAACCGTGCACCTACGTTGCACAGACTGGGTATCCAGTCTTTCCAGCCTAAGTTGGTAGAGGGTAAGGCGATCCAGTTGCACCCACTTGTATGTACGGCCTTCAACGCGGATTTTGACGGTGACCAGATGGCAGTTCACTTACCTTTAGGTAATGCTGCAATTTTGGAAGCCCAGGTACTGATGCTTGCTGCGCATAACATTCTGAACCCGGCGAATGGTACGCCAATTACTGTACCTTCACAGGATATGGTTTTGGGTCTTTATTATATTACTAAAGGCCGTAGAACTGACGAAACAAGAGTAGTTAAGGGACAAGATTCTATCTTCTATTCTCCGGAAGAGGTGATCATTGCTTATAATGAGAAGCGTATTGATCTTCATGCATTTATTAAAGTTAAAGTAAATGTAAAAGAGAATGACGGAAGTATTGTAAATAAACTGATTGATACTACAGTTGGTCGTGTACTGTTTAACCAAATGGTACCGGAAGAAGTAGGTTATATCAATGAATTGCTGACCAAGAAATCTTTAAGGGATATTATTGGTGAGGTGGTGAAAATCACCGGTATGGCGCGTTCTTCAAGATTCTTGGATGACATTAAAGAATTAGGTTTCCAAATGGCATTCAGAGGAGGTTTATCATTTAATTTACAAGATGTAAACATCCCTGTTGAGAAACATGCTTTATTAGAGCAGGCTTCTGCAGAAGTTGAAGAGGTAAGGAATAACTATAATATGGGATTCATTACCAACAACGAGCGTTACAATCAGATCATCGATATCTGGACCCGTATCAATAACCGTCTTACTTCTTATGTAATGACGCAGTTATCGAGCGATAACCAGGGATTCAACTCTGTGTATATGATGCTTGATTCCGGAGCCCGTGGTTCTAAGGAGCAGATTCGTCAGCTGTGCGGTATGCGTGGTTTGATGGCTAAGCCTCAGAAATCAGGTTCAGGTGGAGAGATTATCGAAAACCCGATCTTATCAAACTTTAAAGAAGGTCTGTCTGTATTAGAGTACTTTATCTCTACTCACGGTGCCCGTAAAGGTTTGGCGGATACGGCGTTAAAAACGGCTGATGCTGGTTACCTGACCCGTCGTTTACATGACGTTGCTCAGGATATGATTGTTAACTCTGAAGATTGTGGTACTTTAAGAGGTATGTTTACTACTGCCCTTAAAGATAACGAGGATATCGTGGAGCCGTTGTATGACAGAATTTTGGGTCGTATTTCTCTTCATGATGTATTCAACCCACTTGATGGTGAGCTATTGGTTGGAGCTGGACAGGATATCGATGAGGATATTGCGAGAGCAATTGACGAGTCTCCACTGGAAGGTGTTGAAATCCGTTCAGTACTGACTTGCGAAAACAAGCGTGGTGTTTGTGCACTATGTTACGGACGTAACCTGGCAACTGGTAAACGTGTTCAGAAAGGTGAGGCTGTTGGTGTTATTGCAGCACAGTCTATCGGTGAGCCGGGTACACAGTTAACTTTACGTACGTTCCACGTGGGTGGTACGGCGTCTAACATCGCGGCTGAATCTCAGATCATTGCGAAGTTTGACGGTGTGATTGAATTTGAGAATGTTCGTACAGTAGAACACGTTACAGAAGATGGTGCAAATCAAATTGTTCTTGGCCGTTCAGGTGAGTTCAAGATTGTAGAGGCCGGAACGGGTAAAGTGATCATGACCAACAACATTCCTTACGGTTCATTCCTATATGTTGAAGACGGTGCAAAAATTACCAAAGGCGATAGAATTTGTTCGTGGGATCCATACAACGCGGTTATTATTTCCGAGTTTGCGGGTAAAATCGAATTTGATGCAATCGTTGAAGGGGTTACTTTCCGTGAAGAATCAGATGAACAAACTGGTCACCGTGAGAAAGTAATTATTGACACTCGTGATAAAACTAAAAACCCTTCTGTAAGGGTAGTAGATAAAAAAGGTGAATTGATCAGAGCCTATAACATTCCTGTTGGTGCACACATTGCTATCGACGAGGGTGAAGCGGTAAGAACTGGTCAGATCCTGGTTAAAATTCCTCGTGCAACTGGTAAAACCAGGGATATTACGGGTGGTTTGCCTCGTGTAACTGAGTTATTTGAGGCTCGTAACCCTTCTAACCCTGCTGTTGTTACGGAAATTGACGGTGTGGTAACTTTAGGTGGTGTTAAACGTGGTAACCGTGAGATGACCATCGAATCTAAAGACGGAGAAGTTAAAAAATACCTTGTTCCATTGTCTAAACACATCCTGGTTCAGGATAATGACTTTGTGAAAGCGGGTATGCCATTATCTGATGGATCTATTTCTCCTGCAGACATCCTTGCAATTAAAGGACCTGCAGCAGTTCAGGAATACCTGGTGAATGGTATCCAAGAGGTTTACCGTTTACAAGGTGTAAAAATCAATGATAAACACTTTGAAGTGATTGTACATCAAATGATGCAGAAAGTTCACATCGAAGATCCGGGAGATACTATTTTCTTAGAAAATAACCTTGCAGATCGTTGGGACTTTATGGTTGAAAATGATGAGATCTACGACAAAAAAGTTGTTGTTGAGGGCGGAGATTCAGCTACAATGAAGCCAGGTCAGATCGTTTCCCTGCGTAAACTTAGAGATGAAAATTCTCAATTAAAACGTAGAGATTTGAAACAAGTTGAAGTACGTGATGCAAGACCTGCAACAGCGAGTTCAATTCTTCAGGGAATCACCCGTGCTTCATTGGGAACTAAATCATTCATCTCAGCCGCTTCCTTCCAGGAAACTACAAAGGTGTTGAACGAAGCTGCAATTGCAGGTAAACGTGACAGCATGCTTGGATTGAAAGAAAACGTAATCGTTGGTCACCTGATCCCTTCTGGTACTGGTGTACGTGGCTACGAAAGAATCATTGTTGGTTCACAAGAAGAGTACGATAAATTGCTAGCTTCTAAACAAGAAGAAGCTGAAGCTTAAGATTCTTCAATCATCATAATTAAGCCCCTCTGCCCTAAAAGCGGAGGGGCTTTTTCGTATATAGGTAACAGTATAGGTAGTTTAAAATGAGCTGTTTTAATATTTATGTATATAGATATGAATATGTTTTATGCGTATTTAGGCTGTTTGATTTATATG
>NZ_QAIL01000170.1 GCF_003061025.1 Pedobacter sp. HMWF019
ACAAAACAGAGGGTAGCGATAGCTCTGGTTTGCAGGCAAATACATCTTTTTCAAAGTAATTTAAATTTATTTTTAGAATTAATCATCTATTTTTTTGGTAAAGAAATTTCTTTTAAAGAATCCGTCTCCGGAATTATGTGATTTTATTTGCCTGAAGTCCAAAATTTCAGATACCATTGGTTTTATTTTTTAGCACAATAGTTAATTACCTCAGAACAACTCTGTTAGGAATGCCGTTAGATGTGGCATTTCCATAATAAAAACCTTAAACTTCCACTAGTTTTTTAGGTGTACATGGCTTCGCATATTTGCGTTACCACTGTATACTTTAAAAAATCAAATGGAAAGAAAAAACAAATTACCAAATCGATTGCCCATGAGCTTTCTATTACTTCTTGTTGTACTAACTTTTAGTAAGTGTAAAAAAAGTTCGGATGAGGCTGCACCATTTAACGCTCCAAGTACAAATGACACCACAATTTCTGCGGTTACTTCTTCAGGAACAAAAACCCTCGACGTGAGTAAAGCCAGCAGTGACGGCGGCTTCTCGTACAAGGTATACAATGACCTTGGCGCGGTGAGTGACAACACGCAAAATCCAACAGCTTCTACAGTTCGGATTTTCGAGAACGGCAAAGAATTGGGACCTGCGCACAGTGCCCATGCAGACATCAGGACCTTGGGTAAAGGGCGCTTCAGCCACTGGTCGTCCAGTCTTTATTTCTCCAGTTCGGACAATACAGACCCGAGAACAAATGGCAGAACCTATACTTATACGACGTCCGCCGGAACAGTAGCACCAGTATTACCACCGGCAATTACAACGCCAGCACCTACAGGTATTATTGGCTATGCTATGGTAGATGGCACAACCACTGGAGGGGTTAATGGGCAGACTGTTGTAGTGACCACACTTGCCGCCCTTAAAACGGCAGTAGAATCCAGTGCTCCGATGGTGATCAAGGTTTCCGGTAAGATCACCGGTACCGGCTTCCTGAATGTGAAATCAAATAAAACTATCCAGGGCGTAAAGGGCTCCAGTCTGGAAGGTGTAGGATTAATGGTTTATGGAACCAGTAACATTATCATTCAAAACATGACCATTAGAAATGTAGTGTCTTACTCTAACATCATTATTAAAGAAGGTGCGCATCACGTTTGGGTAGACCATTGCGATTTGTCTTCCGACAGAAACCATGGATGGGACTACTATGATGGCTTATTGGATGTTGGAAAACGCGCAGATTATGTGAGTCTTTCGTGGAATAGACTCCATGACAATCATATCCCTATGCTGATTGGTTTTGGCGACGAAAATACAGATGACATTGGCCATCTCAGGGTAACTGTATATGACAACTATTTCTACAATGTTTCTGAGAGACAACCAGGTACCAGATTCGGATATATGCATGTTTTCAATAATTATATGTTAAATGGAGACGGATATGCTATCGGAGCATCTATGGGAGCAACTGTAAGAGTAGATAACAATTATTTTGAGAACCAGCACATTGGCTTGTTTACACAATACAATGCTAAGCCTGGTTATATCAGTGGCGCAAGCACAAATATATTCAAAAACTGTGGTGCCGATATGGTATCTACACCTGCATCTACATGGGTGCCGGCTTATGAATATAAATCTGCATTGATCCCGGCCGCAAATGTGCCAGCAGTAGTTACTGCGGGTGCAGGCGCAACTTTAAATTTGTAATACCACAAATATTGATTTGCCCGGATGGATGTCCGGGCAAATTATTCTTTCGTGCCTGTCTTTATTCTCTTGTACAATGGAAAAGAAAAGAAAGAAAATCCTGATTTCCTGTGACTCTCCGCGCTCCCTGCTGGACTTCAGAGGTAAACTGATCGAAGAACTGACATTAAACCATGAGGTAGCGGTCTTTACACCAAAAATAGAACAGGAACAGATTCGAAGCACGCTTACAAGACTTGGTGTGCAGGTTTATGAAAACGCACTGCAGGCCAGTAATGTGTCCATATGGTCAGATCTTGGATATATATATCAGCTGTACAGGCTGATCCGAAACATCAGGCCAGATGTCTTTTTCCCCTATACCTTTAAACCTGTTATCTACGGGGCAATGGTGGCTAACTTCTGCCGGGTAAAATCAATTACCCCCATGCTTACTGGCCTGGGCTATAATTTCCCCGAAACAAGATCAAAAACTACCCTGGTGCAAAATATCACCAGAATCCTTCTGAAATTTAGCATGAAGGCCAATGAGCGGACCAAAATTATATTTCAAAACAAAGATGATTACCAAACCTTATTAAAAAGAAGGGTCATCACAGAAAAAAATCAAGCCTATATTGTAAACGGTTCAGGGGTTGACCTGGATCATTATACCTATTCCAAACCAAACCTGGATCAGATCAGTTTTTTAATGATTTCCCGTCTGATTAATGCCAAGGGAATCAATGAGTATTATCAGTCTGCCCGGATTCTGAAAGAGAAATTCCCCAACGTTGTTTTCCGGTTGATTGGCCCTTTTGAAGACAATATAGACGCTATTGATCAGGAGCTCTATAGCAAAATTAAGCTGGACGGCACCATAGAGTATATGGGGCTGGTTACAGATGTAAGAACTTATATAGCTCAATCTTCTGTTGTGGTGCTGCCTTCGTATTACGGAGAAGGAGTACCCAGATGTCTTCTGGAGGCCATGGCCATGGGAAGAACATTAATCACCTGCAACTCCGTTGGCTGCAGGGAAACCATTCATCCAGACCATACACAGGCCAATGGCTTCCTGGTTCCGGTAAAGAATGTTAGAGAATTAACTGCACATATGCAGCACTGTATTGAGCACCCGGTTGAACTGCTCCGCTTTGGATGGAATGGCAGGAAATACGCGAGGGAGAAGTTCGATGTTCATGTCGTAAACCAGCAAATGCTTGGTATCCTGGAAGGAACTTAAAATTATAGGCTTATGCTGATCAATACTTCTGCGGTTTTTCGCTTTTTTACTGTACGTTCAAAAGTTGAGTGGGATAGCTATATTGCTCGTTCGTTAAGGCATGATGTTTACCATTCCTGGGCGTATCATCAGTTGAATTCCAGCGGCGAAGCTCTGCTTTTTGTTTATGAAGAAGGCTCTGTATTTATTGCTCTGCCTTTGATCAAAAGGGAGATTGAGGATTCAACTCACTTTGACCTCACGTCTGTATATGGATACGCGGGTCCCATATCCAACAAGGAGCTCTCCTGGTTAGATAACCATAGTGTCCATCATTTTAAAAGGGCTTTTCTTCAGTTTATGGAGATGGAGAATTGTATTTGTGTATTCTCTAGATTGCACCCTTTTATTGAGCAAGCTTGTTTGCTCAACAGTATAGGTGGTGTGTGTGGGAATGGAAAAACCATATATATGGACCTTCAGAGAACTCTGGAGAAACAGATAAGGGGATATGAGAAACGTCTTTACAGACAAATCCGAAAACTTCGGGAAATGAATTACACCATCAGAGATGCCTCTAGTTTTTCGGAAATTAGGCAATTTACGGAAATGTACCGTCAGAATATGGACCGGCTGAAGGCCTCAGGTAATTATTATTTTGAGGAAAGTTATTTTCATAAATTATTGGACCCGCTTGAGTTTGAAAATAAACTGATTTTGATTTATGACGGACGGATCATGATCTGCGGGGCATTGGTGCTGATCTCTAAAGAGATCATTAGAAATCATTTATCTGCAACAGCAGCCGATTATCTGTCTTATTCCCCGAGTAAATTATTGACCGACGAAATCAGCCGGATAGGAAGACAGCTGAATAAAAAAGTTTTCCATCTGGGCGGAGGCGTAGGAGGAAAGGAAGACTCTCTGTTTAAATTCAAAAGCTATTTTTCTGACCAGCAGATTGAAGACCGGATCTGGTGCTATATCCACAACCAGCCACTTTATGATGAACTGGTGAAAAACAGAGGAGCAGGATTAAACAATAGTTCGACTTTTTTTCCATTATACCGTCAGCCCAAAACCGAAACTGTTTCAAAATTATATAGTGATGAACAATAAATACATGTATTCCTCGGCCAGTAATGTACTGTTCGACGAAAAAATGAAAGAGTTGGGCTGGATCGTTTTTGAAGATGCATTGGAAGAAGACTTTGTGAATGAGATCAATATGTATCTTGAACAGGCCTACGAAATTCGCCGCCAGATCCAGCTGGACAACGGAATTGGTGAGCAAACCAAGGGCACCTTACACCATTTGGTTGGACGAAACGATGTATCGGTCGACTTTCTCGCCAGGGGATACTGTGACGCACAGATCCGGCATTTCCTGGAGGGCAATTACATTCTGAATTCTCTGGGTGCTGTAATTAATATAAAAGACAATCATCCTTATGTGCAGAACATTCACCGTGACATCAGAAGTTTTACAGGTCCATTTAAGGTTATGATCCAAATGATGGTGCTGCTTGATGATTTTACACTGGAGAATGGAGCGACTTATTTTCTATCCGGATCCCATTTGCAGGATGTTAAACCAGGGGAGGAAGAATTTTATACACATGCCGAACGGGCAGTGGCTAACAAAGGCAGCTTGGTTTTGTTTGATTCCAATTTATGGCATGCAGCCGGAAACAACAGAACAGATCGGCCAAGAAGGGCTTTGACCATGGCATTTACCCGTCCGTTCTTTAAGCAACAGCTGGATTATCCAAGGCTAATGGGCTATGACCTGGCTGCAGATTTAAGCCCATATATGAAACAAATCCTCGGGTATAATTCCAGAATACCTTCCGACCTCTATGAATACTATCAGCCTGTGGAGAAAAGAATGTACCAACCTGGACAAGGATAGGAAAACATAGCCATGCAAAAAGAATATTCAAGTAAAATGAAATCAATTGGGGGCTATCTGGAGTTACAGCTTTCAAAAGGACACGAATTCTATCCCTTGCTGCTAAAACTCAATACAGGCAGGAATGCGTTAGAGTACATCCTAAAAGTGAAAGGCTATACACTGATCCATTTACCTTATTATACTTGTGAGGTGATTATGGAGCCCATCAGAAAGCTTGGGATCCAGTACCAGTTCTATACCATAAACGACCAAATGGAGCCTGTTGTCGATTTTGAAGTTGGGCCAACAGAATGCCTGTTGTACACCAATTATTTTGGACTAAAGCAGGAAACGATCAAAGCCTTGAGTACTAAATTTCCGAACCTGATTGCAGACAATTCGCAGGCATTTTTTTCTGAACCAACAGAAAATGTAGATACCTTTTACTCCTGCAGAAAGTTTTTCGGGGTTCCTGATGGTGCTTATTTAAGCCTCAACAGTGAGGTCAGGCTCAAGATAGAAAAAGACATTTCTTTAAACCGTTTTTCTCATTTGGTCAAGAGCATAGAAACCGGTATTGAAAGTGGTTATGAAGATTATGTAAAGAATAATATGGACTTGTCCAATCTTCCAATCCGAAAAATGTCCTCGCTCAGCAGAGCACTTTTATCAGGCATAGACTACAAAGACTGTAAATATAGAAGAAACTCAAATTTCATGTACCTGCATGATTTCCTGGTAAACCACAATGCTTATGCATTTGACGCTTCTACTGTTAACGGACCTATGGTTTACCCTTTACTACATGCCTCAACAGAGATCAGGAAGAAACTTCTCGAAAAACGAATCTATATCGCTACTTATTGGCCAAACGTATTTGAATGGACTACAAAAAAGATGTATGAGAACTATCTGGCCGCACATATGATCTGCCTACCCATAGACCACCGGTATACTCACAGTGATATGAAACGCCTTTTAAATGTATTAAAACACCTTTTATGAAACCAGATATTTTCCTCCGTCCATTGGTGTTGGAAGATGCAGAGACTTCTTTTCACTGGAGAAATGATCCGGAAATATGGAAATACACGAAATTTAATCCTTCTGGTCAGATTACACTGGAAATGGAGCAAGAATGGCTTTTATCCACACTGAAGCAACAAGATCAAAAAAGATATGCCATCTGCCTGAAGGATACTGGTGCGTATATCGGAAACATACAACTATTGGAGGTGGATGGTGAAAAAGCCATTTTCCACCTGTTCATCGGGGAAATTTCCTGCTGGGGAAAGGGGATTGGAAAAGAGGCGACCCACCTTTTGCTCGATTATGCATTTTATGAGCTTGGTTTGGAAAGGGTGGACCTGGAAGTCAACAAAGACAACGTAGCCGCCATTAGGATTTATACATCCTGGGGTTTTAACACAGTGGGACATGCTTCTTCTTTTAACAGGATGAGCATCAGCAGGAACACCTATACTCGTCAGCATTTAAATCAAATACTATGAAACAAATTATTACACTGTCTCAAAAGGAGGAATGGATCTCTTACGTGCAGAGATCTGTAAATTGTGATTTTTATCATTCCTGGAATTACCATGCGTTGGAGCACACGGGTATTCCGCTATTATTTATTGAGGATAGCGGTGAAGATTTCATTGCTTTCCCTTTTGTGAAAAGAAGGATTCCTGAAACAGATTATTACGATTTGACCTCCGTTTACGGCTATTGTGGTCCAATTTCAAATAGGCCTTTTACAGATCTTTCTGAAGAATTAATGGTCTCCTTCAGGGATGCATTTCTTGTGTTTTTAAAGGAAGAGCAAATCATCTCTGTGTTTTCACGCCTACATCCTTTTTTTAATCAGAACGCTTTACTGAGCAAATTTGGTGGTGTATGGGAAAACGGCCAAGTCGTTGCTATAGACCTGACAGTACCTTTGTGTGTACAGGAATGCCAGTATCAGGATAGGGTTGGCCGCAAGATCAGACAGCTGAAACAACGTGGTTTTTATGTAAAGGAGGCCACAACAGAGGAAGATATTGAAACCTTTACCGCAATTTATACCGCCAATATGATGCGTTTGGATGCTTCTGATTGTTATATGTTTGATCAGAAATATTTTAAACGTCTTTTGAGGTGTGAGGAATATGATGCCCGGCTTTTATTTGTTTATGATGAAACTGATTTGCCAGTCTGCGGAGCCACTATTGTATCTAAAAATCAAATTATGCAAGCGCATTTACTGGGCACAAGAAAGGAATTTTTGCATGATTCCCCAGCAAAATTGCTTACTCATGAAATTACCCTTTTAGGTCGAGCCCAGGGGGTTAAGTATTATAATCTAGGCGGAGGCCTTGGCTTTAAAAAGGATTCGCTTTTTGAGTGGAAGAGCCATTTTTCAAAAGTGACCTTCGACTACTACAGCTGGCGTTATATAGCTGATCAGGCTACATACGATGCGTTGCTTGTACAAATGGACATAGATCCGGAATCAAATGTTGATTTTTTTCCGCTCTACCGCAGTCAATTACAAAGGGTTTAACAGATTTTACCAATAAAATTCCGGCTATGAAAAAAATATTGTCTTATGAGAGGATTTACTCGAGGTGGCTGATTCTGCTCATTGACCAGGTAATGGTTAATGCTGGTATTTTACTCTCTGCAGCCATGATCAGAAATGTAAGCCCTGGCACCAGGTTTAACCTGGAACCTTTCTTATGGCTGTTTTTATACAACATGATTACCGGTATTGTCTTTATCAGAATGCGGATCCATACCGGGATTATCCGCTATTCTAATCTGGAAGACATTTACAGGGTGATGAAAGCGGTCCTGATTACAGGTTTGATCTTTGGACTGATTTACCATCTTTTCCTGGTGTCTTTCTGGACCTGGAACTGGTTTGATACCATGCTGTTACTCAATTTCTTCATTTCTACTACGATGCTGGCTTTGCTCCGCATCAGTGTAAAACTGTTGTTTTACCATTTGCAGGATATGCAATTGCCCGGTAAGGAAATGGTGCTGATCTGCGGCGCAGATCCTTTAGCCTTGCTCATCAAACAAGGATTGGATTCTTCTTCTGAAAAGAACTTCCATATCCTTGGCTTTGTAGATGATGATCCGGATAAGGCGAACAAACAGATCGAACAAAAAAGGGTTTACCCCTCTGGTGCACTTCCCTGGCTTAAAAAGCAATATGCTGCAGATAAAATGATTGTCATGGAGGGCTCCAGTAATCTGGAAGGAAGAAAACGGATCATTGAAAAATGCCTGGAATTGGGTATACGGGTTATTTCCGTTCCTGCTTCTGTCCATTGGTTAAAAGGTAAACTTAAACTGAGCCAGATCCCGGATCTTAAAATAGAAGATCTTTTACAACGGGAAGCTATACTATTAGATCAGTATAACATTTGTAAACAGCTTAAAAGTAAGAGGATATTGATTACCGGCGCGGCAGGTTCTATAGGGTCCGAGATTTCCAGACAGATACTGAAATGCGATCCAGAACAGGTTTTGCTCTGTGATCAGGCAGAAACGCCCCTGCATGAACTGCAGATGGAGCTTGAAAAATCGTCAGCTTGGGGATGTTGTAAAATGTTCCTGGTGAATATTCAAAACCAGAGCCGGATGAAGAACATTTTTGAAGTATACAAACCCCAGGTGGTTTTCCATGCGGCGGCACTCAAACATGTTCCTATGATGGAGATTAATCCTTCTGAAGCACTGTTAACCAATGTACAAGGCACCAAAAATCTTGCGGATCTCTCCATTGAATCGGGTGTTGAAAAATTTGTCATGATTTCTACCGATAAAGCGGTTAAACCCACCAATGTTATGGGGGCTTCTAAAAGAATTGCAGAAATCTACATCCAGTCTTTACAAGATCAGCAATACAGGGCAGCGCATGGAACAAGGTTTATCACCACCAGGTTTGGTAATGTACTTGGATCCAATGGTTCTGTTGTGCCCCGGTTTAAATCTCAGATTCAGGCCGGCGGCCCGGTTACAGTAACTCATCCCGACATTACCCGATATTTCATGACGATTCCTGAAGCTGTGCAGCTCGTGCTTGAGGCATCGGCAATGGGGGTGGGCGGAGAAATCTTTATTTTTGACATGGGCATGCCGATACGGATTTTCGACCTTGCGGTCAATATGATCAAGCTGGCAGGCTTAACTCCTCATGAAGATATACAGATCACGTTTACGGGTTTAAGGCCAGGAGAGAAGCTCTATGAAGAACTTTTAAATCAAACAGAGCTGGTATTGCCCACGCACCACGAAAAGATCAAGATATCTGCAGTGACCAATTATCCATACCTGTATGTACATAGGATGATTGACGACTTATTACATCTGGCTCGCTCTAATGACGATTTCGAAATGGTTAAGAAAATGAAGGAAATTCTTCCGGATTTTATCAGTAATAACTCAACCTACCAGCAACTGGATATTGCTTATCAGGAGTGATCAAATAAATTTTTTTTTATGCACAACGGGGAAATTATCGAACTGATCATCCGTAGAGACAGGATGAACATCAGTGAACTTTCAAGGAAACTGAATGTAAGCAGAAAATCAATCTACAATTGGTTTAAACAGGAACATTTGAGCATAGAAATCATTACCAAACTGGGGAATTTACTTCACCACGACTTTGTTTATGATTTTCCGGAAAAATACGAAGAACTACACCATCATTCGACTAATGCAAAGGAGGCTGCAGAATATGTCAACGGAACAGAAGTGAATTCGGCAGAATACTGGAGGAATAAATATATTAATTTATTGGAAATCTACACGGGTATGCTCATCAAAAAGCAAGAGATCTAAATAAAGA
>NZ_QAIL01000171.1 GCF_003061025.1 Pedobacter sp. HMWF019
TCGTTACACTTGAAGTCATTTTTAAAAAATCAAGTGTAAATTATGAGTAGTACGAAGTACATTAATCCGATGCTGGATTGGTCATTTAAGAAAATTTTTGGGACGGATCCAAACAAAGACTTATTAATCGCTTTCTTAAATGAGGTTTTTAAAGGGAGAAAAAATATTGTTGACCTGGTATGACAAAGGAAGAACAGGACATATACGATCAAGAGTTGAAGAGGAAGTGGGATAACGAAGCCGTTAGGGAGCAGTCATTTCTTGATGGTGAGCAAACAAAAGCTCTTGAAATTGCTCGTGCAATGAAGGAAAAAGGATTCGAATCATTTGTAATTGCTGAACTCACTAATCTCGCAATTGAAGAAATCGAAAAACTGTAATCATCAATTCATGTAAATATGAGCAGATGAAAATCTGCTCATATTTACATGAATTCTCCATATTCACTTGCGCTGGCATTTTAATTATTACAAAATTTTGCTTTAAACTATAGCCTAAATAGAATATTTTAGGTGAAGTGAAAAAAATATAACCATATATTGAAGTAGAATATTTACTATTGCGGAAAGATTTAGTTATATTTATTTAAGCCTACCTATGGTTTGTTTAGTAACCGGCTTTGCCTTAGCAATATGTAAATGAATAGGATGTACAATAAGCTTTCTGACGCTGAATTAACTGCTTTACTTAAGGAAGGGGATGAGGGGACTTTTACCGAGGTTTACCAGCAATATTCGCCGGAGTTAACGGCATGGGTGAGCAGAAAGGTGTTGTCGCTGGATGACGCGCATGATCTGGTGCATGATGTTTTTATTCATGTTTGGCTGGATAAGGGGAATGTAACGGCTGTTAAACCTTACCTATATTATATTACCCGAAATAAGATTGTTGATTATTTCAGGAAGAACGCGAGCCGCAGGGAATATGCAATTTTAACACAGCTTGTGAATCAAAAGCAGGAGCCTCATATGGATCCGGTTGCTTCTATTGAGGCTAAAGATCTGCGGGAAAATCTGGAGGCTGCGATTGAGCAGTTGCCCCCGCGTACAAAGGAGATCTTTAAACTCAGCAGGCAGGAAAATTACAGCACGGCCGAAATTGCGGCTAAACTGGGCCTGAGTGAGCAGACGGTAAAGAACCAGTTGAGTACGGCCTTGCATTATTTAAAAAATACAGCAGACAGATTGTCTATTCTGGCTCTGCTGTATGTATTGTATAATTAAGTCCAGTCTTTCTCTTCGAGGGTAAAGATCTCTTCTACGGTGGTGTTAAATATTGCGGTGATTTTTAACGCTAGTATGCTGGATGGAACAAATTTTCCAATTTCTATGGAGTTAATGGTCTGTCTGGAAACAAGTTTATTTGTCTTTTATTTTGGTGTTTATATTACATCAATTCTTAAAGTATGTAATCTATTTTTTTAGCGAGCCAAGGTGTTTGTAGGTATTGATGAGCAAACCGGTAGGTGTGGACTTGGAGCTGACAAACTCAAGTTCCCGGGCGTCAATACTGTCTGACAATAAACGTTTACCCCGGCCAAGCAACACTGGATAGGTGATGAGTACAATCTCATCGGCTAGCCCCTGGTCTAGCAATACAGAAGTTAGCGTAGAACTTCCTACAACGATTACATCGGGACCATCTGTGGATTTGAGGTGGCGAATTGCTGCTACAATATCCTCGCCCAGATCTTGAACAGGGCCCCATTCCAGGCTGTCTGGTCTGTGGGTGGCGATGTATTTTGTTGCAGCGTTTATGGCATTTGCCATTGGGAAATCTCCGGCATTGGGCCAAAAGCCACTAAATATATCGTAGGTGTTGCGGCCAAGCATGAGGTCGAAGTTTGGACCATATGCTTCAAAAAGCATTGCCGCACCGGCAGGGCTTCGGTATGGAGTTGTCCATGCGCCATAGATGTAGTCTCCGTCATGTTCTATTATACCATCGAGGGAGATATGTTCGAAAATTCTGATCTTTCTCATTTTGTTCTATTGGATTATTGTTATCCAAATTTACAGAGGGCAAGTGATACCAATGAGGTGCAATCGCGACAATATGAGGGCACTTTTTAACCATTTGTATTTGCCAAAAGAGAGGTGAATGATATAAATAAAAAAATATTTCATTTTCTTATAGTACCAACTGCTTGCTGGTACGTGTTATTGTTTAATAGCACTAGAAAAAATGAATGCAGAAGAGTTAGATCAATTATTAGAAAAGTACCTTGAAGGGAAATGTACACCAGAAGAAACGCTGCTGGTGGAGCAATTGGTGGATAACTACGACAATAAAAGTACAGCCTGGGAAGACCTGGACGATAACAAGCAACAGGTATGGCTGCAACAACTATGGGCAGAAATAAAAGCGAGTATGCTTACCTATGAAACTCAGTATTTAAAATTCAAGAGGTTTAAGTTATGGTCTCGCATCGCTGCGGCAGCAGCCGTTCTTTTAATCGTTGGCGCCGGCCTTTTCTTTTATACTCAACGTCGTATCGAGGGAAGCGCAGCGACGAGAGATCTGTTAGCAAACGACATCAAACCTGGCGGCAACAAGGCTTACTTAATATTGTCTAATGGTAAACGCTTGTCTCTAAGTGATGCGGCTAATGGTGAGCTTGCTAAGGAAGCGGGAGTAGAGATCACCAAAACCGCCGACGGAAAAGTGATGTACTCCTCACAACCTCTCGCTCCTTCGGGGAGAGATGCCGCAGGCAGAGAGGGGGCTCTCAACACAATCGAAACGCCCCGCGGGGGGCAGTATCAGATCCGGCTCCCCGACGGATCCAAAGTATGGCTTAACGCCGCTTCTAAATTGATTTATCCTGTTTCCTTTAATGGGCGTGGGCAGCGGGTGGTTGAACTTAGTGGCGAAGCCTACTTTGAAATATTTAAGAATAAACTCCAACCTTTTGTGGTCAAATCCAAAAATCAGGAGGTTACTGTATTGGGTACGCACTTTAATATTAACAGTTATACCGATGAACCGGGTACTAAAACGACACTATTGGAAGGAAGTGTAAAAGTGAACGACGCAACCCTTAAACCTGGCCAGCAAGCTACGTTAACCAATAACCAACTTAAGATAGCCGAAGTCAACACCGACGAAGCTATTGCCTGGAAAAACGGTCTGTTTGCCTATAAAAACACACCGCTTCAAAATGTAATGCGCCAAATAGCGCGGTGGTACGATGTAGACATCGTATACCAAAACAACGACTTGCCGCAAAAGCTGCTCAGTGGTTCTGTGTCCAGATACGACCAGGTATCGGGCATCTTAAAAGCCATAGAATCTACAGGAACAGCCAGATTTAAAATAGAAGGAAGAAAAATAACCGTATTACCCTAACAATGAATCATCAAAACGGGTCTAACCAACCCCTAAATAACCATATTAACAAATACTAACCGACAAAGAAAATGAAAAAGATTAAAAGCAAAGGAAGTTAATACGACCGCGGTTTAGAAGAAAAAAAGCCATGAAAGTGTGACTAGCACCCTCATGGCAAATATTCTGAGTTAACCCAAAAAACAAATTGTTAGATCCATTTATGTATTAACCCAAAACACTAAAGTATGAATAAATATGCTTTTAACCAAGGCATGCCGTATTGTTGGCTGCCGCCAAAAATACTATTGATTATGAAATTGATCATAGTGATGATGACCACCTGCCTGATGCAGGTAACCGCCGCCACCTTTGCCCAGAAACTTACCTACAGTAAGAAAGGCGCCAGCCTGGAGGAGATTTTTAAAGAGATCAAAAAACAAACCGGATATAATGTATTGTATTCACCAGAAAAAGTAGACGATACCCAAAAAATAGATGTTTATTTCAAAGAAACCGCCTTACCAGAAGTACTGGAAAAGGTAGCGAGCGGCCAAGCCTTAGAATACACGATCAATGATAAGAATATCAGTTTAAAGCCTAAAGAGTCCACCTTTCTGGACCGCCTGGCTAAGCGCTGGGCTAGCATTGACGCTAATGGGAGTGTGGTGGATTCGGAGAATCGCCCGCTTCCGGGGGCGAGTGTGAAGGTGAAAGCGACAGGGAAGGCCGTGAGTACGGATGAGAAGGGAAGGTTCTTTTTGAGAGGCGTGGAAGAGGGCGCTTTGCTGGTGGTGAGTTTTATTGGGTATTTGCCAAAGGAAGTGAGTGCTTCGGCGAATATGGGGAGTGTGGTGCTAGAGCAGAGTTTATCGAAGCTGGATGAGGTGCAGGTCATTGCTTATGGAACGACGACCAGGAGATTAGGTACAGGTAATATCAGTACTGTAAAAGCAGAAGATATTGAGAAGCAGCCTGTAAATAATCCGCTGTTGGCGTTGCAGGGACGTGTGCCAGGGGTGTTTATTGAACAGTCTACTGGTATCTCAGGGGGAGCTATAAAGGTGCGTATTCAGGGACAAAATAGTATTGCGAAAGGTAATGATCCATTGTATGTAATTGATGGAATGCCGTACGTTTCACAATTACTTCCATCGTCGAATGGATCTCCACTTAATGGCGGAAGTGCGATGAGCTTTATCAGTTCTGCTGACATTGAAAGTATTGATGTTTTGAAAGATGCAGATGCCACAGCTATTTATGGTTCACGTGCCGCCAACGGAGCAATACTAATCACGACCAAGAAAGGTAAAGCAGGTGATGTTAGAGTAGATGTGAATTTACAATCCGGTTTTGGGACAAGTAGACAATTGAACCTTCTGAATACTCAACAATACCTTGAAATGAGACATGAAGCTCTGAAAAATGACAATCGTATTATCTCAGCAACTGATTATGATCTCAATGGACAATGGGATACTACACGATATACTAACTGGCAGAAGGAACTTTTTGGGGGTACAAGTAAATACCAGGATTTTCAAGGATCAATTTCAGGGGGATCCACTACAACTCAGTTTATTTTTGGAGCAGGATATCATAAAGAGACAACTGTATTTCCAGGGGACGTTGCGGATGCAAAAGGGTCTGTAAAATTGGGAGTGAGCAATAGTTCCGAAAATCAAAAGTTTAAAATTCAAGTTAATGTAAGTTATTTTCGAGATGATAATCACCTTCCACAGTATGATCTCACTCAATATGCAGTGCAATACCCTCCTGATGCTCCCATGCTTTACAATACCAATGGCAGTTTAAATTGGAGTCCAGACGGTGTGGGCAACTCTACTTTTGAAAACCCATTAGCATATTATGCGATAAGGAAGTATAATAATAAGACTAATAATTTAATATCAAATGTCAATTTAAGCTACCAAATCTTACCCGGATTGGACCTAAAAAGTGCATTTGGATATACGAATCTTCAAACTAATGAACTGAATATTGTTCCTCAACTTGCAAGCTCGCCAGAATATTCTGCCTACAATATGAGGTCGGCGATTTGGGGAAACAGTAATATTAATTCCTGGAATATTGAACCCCAGCTTACTTACAGCAAGCTCATTGGAAAGGGAAAATTGGATATTCTAATTGGAACCACACTTCAGCAAAAAAATAGTCATTCTTTGGGTTTGTATGGTAATCAACAAATTAGTGACGCTGTATTAGAAGATTTTAAATCGGCCTTAGTTGTCAGTGTGAACTCAACTTTAGAGGAAATATATAAATATAATGCACTATTTGGAAGATTAAATTATATATGGAATGATAGATACATTATAAATATAAATGCCCGTAGGGATGGCAGTAGTCGATTTGGTTCCGAAAATCAGTTCCATAACTTTGGCTCTATTGCAGCAGCCTGGATTTTTTCAGAGGAGAAATTCCTTAAAAACAATCTGAGTTTTTTGAGCTTTGGCAAACTTAAAGGTAGTTACGGAACCACGGGTAATGATCAAATTGGAGAGTACCAATTTCTAAGTGTCTATAATCCTATCAATAAAACTAATCCATATCAAGGTGTTTCTGGCTTAAAACCTAGAAATCTGGCAAACCCTAATGTGGCTTGGGAAGAAACGAAAAAACTACAGGGAGGAATAGATTTGGGATTCTTAGAAGATAAATTGATATTAAATGCCACTTATTCTTTGAATCGGAGTTCTAATCAGTTAATAAATTCACCTCTATCTGCGTTTGCTGGACTTCCTAATATTTACCTTAATTTACCTGCTACGATTCAAAATTCTGGATGGGAATTTAGCTTCTTGTCCAATAACCTGGTAAAGAAAAACTTTAAGTGGACAAGTGTCCTCAATTTAACTATACAAAAAAGTAAGCTTGCCAGTTTTCCTGGGCTGGAGCAAAGTACATATGCTAATTGGTATTTTGTCGGAAAGCCAGTGACCGGCAAAATGATCTATCATTCGCTTGGAGTTGACCCTATAAGTGGTGTTTATCAGTTTGCAGATAGGGATGGAAATATAACTTATTCTCCTAGTGATAGAGACAAAACTATATTTGTTGATGAAAGTCCTGTGTTTTATGGAGGGCTGCAAAATCATTTTACATATAAGGGTTTCGATCTCGACTTTCTATTTCAATTTGTAAAGCAAAAAGCCTTTGGGAATAAGTTTGGATATAATCCGGGAGCGTATTTTATGAATCAACCCACTTCAATATTGTCTCGCTGGCAAAAACCAGGAGACCAAACTAATGTACAGCGATTTAATTCTGATTATTCTTTATATCAGGCATGGGCAGGAGTAATTGGTAGTGATGCCAATTGGAGCGATGCTTCTTATATTAGATTAAAAAATCTGTCTGTATCCTGGCAACTACTAAAGGAGATAAAGAAAGTTCTTCATTTGGAGAATTGTAAGCTTTATGCTCAGGGGGAGAATCTATTTACCATTACTAAATATACAGGGTTAGATCCAGAGACGAAAAATCTTTATTCACTACCCCCACTTAGGGTAATCACTTTTGGGGTGAAAATTGGTTTATAGTCTTTTTAAAATTTAAAATAGAAAAAATGAAAAAGCAATTATCTCATGTTAAATTTAATTTGGTCTTGAAAGTTATATTTAAAAAAAATAATATCCTATATGCGGCGCTTCTATTTATCCCTTTAATTGGATGTAAGAAGTTTGTTGAAATAGGAGCCCCAGTTACTAGCATAAATTCCGGCAATGTATATCAAACGGATTTTACTGCTGCTGCCGTTCTAACAGGAATATATACTGATCTATCTGAAGGATTGAGTGGCTCTGGCCTAGCTTCAATGACATTGCTTCCAGCGTTGTCATCTGATGAATTGACACTATTTGGAGGAGTAACAAGTTCTGCGAAATTATATATTCCATATTATACGAATTCGCTTAACAGCTCAAATGTCCTAAGACATACAGCACCTATATATTCTACGATTTATACGATTAATTCAGCGATAGAAGGTATAACAGGGAGTAACAAACTTACCCCAATTTTAAAACAACAGCTATTGGGGGAAGCAAAGTTTATGCGTGGCTTTTGTTATTTCTACATGACAGAACTTTATGGTGACGTTCCCTTGGTGTTGACTACGAATTATAAAATCAATAGTGTCATTACAAAGTCGTCTAAAAATGTAGTCTATGCACAAATTATTACGGATTTAAAAGATGCCCAGAATCTTTTAAGTGATCAATATCTAAAAGCGGATGCTATGGCTGCTTATACTTCAGGAGTGGAGGAAAGAGTTAGACCCACTAAATGGGCTGCTACAGCTCTGTTGGCAAGAGTGTATTTATACGATAAGAAATGGTCTGATGCAGAACGTGAATCCACATCGGTTATTAATAACTCATCTTTGTTTCAATTAACGGATTTGGCAAATACCTTTTTAAAAAATAATAAGGAATCTATCTGGCAATTACAACCTGTAACAAAGGGTTATAATACGGAAGCAGCTCGCCTCTTTGTTCTTCCATCTTCTGGACCAACAGCTGTGGGTAATAGAAATTTTTATTTGAGTAAGTATCTGATAGATAGTTTTGAATCGAATGATCTAAGGGCGAAACTATGGGTAAATAGCATTGCCGTGAAGGGAACTACATATTATTATTCTTTCAAATATAAAGTTATTGCTCAGAATGTAGAGGTAAGTGAATATACTGTGGTTTTACGTCTTGCTGAACAATATCTGATAAGGGCTGAAGCCAGGATTCAAAATGGGAATATTGGAAATGGAATTGCAGACCTTAATATTATTCGAAATAGAGCGTCTGATCAAAATCCAGGAGCAATTCAATTAATACAATTATCAACTACTCTAAATAAAGGCGATGCACTAAAAGCAGTTCTCCATGAACGACAAGTGGAATTGTTTATAGAATGGGGGCATCGATGGTTTGATCTAAAAAGGATGGGATATGCAAATGGAGTAATGGATGTAGTTACTAAAGAAAAGGGGGGGACATGGAATACAAACTGGCAATTGTATCCTTTTTATATAGATGAGTTAAGATATGATCCAAATTTAGTTCAAAATTCTGGCTATTAGAATATTAAAGCTTTATAGATTGGTCGGAAAATAGTTGTTGTTTACTGATTAATTAA
>NZ_QAIL01000172.1 GCF_003061025.1 Pedobacter sp. HMWF019
AGAAGTTAAGCCCACCAGAGCCGATGGTACTGCGGTAACACGTGGGAGAGTAGGTCGGTGCCAAATCTTAAAGAAAGCCTGTAGTTAATACTACAGGCTTTTCTTGTTTATAAGCTTTTTTGAATCTTCCTTCTCCCCTTTTTTTTGGGGAAACTTAACTAGAAAATTATAAAGGAATTAATTAGGTTGAACCAAGGTAACCTGTTGCCCGTCTATGTGAAGCTGACCGGAGGTACCTAGGATGATCGCCTGGTTGTCTGCGATATGCCCTACAGGAAACTGAAAACATACCGGGTAATTATATTCTTCGACGACTTTAAAGATAATTTCTTCAGGACTTTGACCAAAGGGAACTTTCTCTTCATCCATCTCATTAAAGGCACCCACGATAAGGCCTCTTAACTGGCTTAATTTGCCACTTCTCTTTAGCATGCGCATCATTCGGTCTATGGAAGCTTCACGCTCTCCTACGTCTTCTATGAATAGAATTTTATCGGTGTAATCCATTTCTGATAATGAACCCTGTACCATCACCAATAAGGTCAGGTTGCCTCCGATGAGGAGACCTTCGGCTGTTCCAGGACGGTTAAGTGGATGATTTTTGATGTGATATTTAAGCGACTCGCCAAAAAGGGCTTTTCTTAAAGATTCCAGGGATGCCTGTGTGGCATCATCAAAGGTATAGGGCATTTGAGCGTGTATGCTCTGTGTATTTAATTTTCCAAATAGATGGGATAGCAATACAGTAATGTCACTAAAGCCAACCAGCCATTTTGGGTTTTCCAGGAAAAGGCTGAAGTCGAGGTTGTCAATGATTCGAATCACACCGTATCCACCTCTTGAGGCGATAACAGCTTTTATGCTGCTGTCATCAAGAAATCTTTGCAGATCTTTTGTTCTTAATTCATCGCTGCCTGCAAATTGATGATCTGCCGCATAAACACTTTCTCCAAGTACAACTTCAAGGCCCCATTGCTTAAATAGGCTGATCGCGAAATCAATGTCTTTGGGCAAATATTTGGCGGGTGAAACGATTGCAATTTTGTCTCCCTTTTTTAGGTACGGCGGCTGTTTAATCATCTGTAAAACTCTTATCTTTGCCAAAATAATAAAAATAGTTTTGGATAACAGTAAAATTAAGAGATATACCGTTACGGCGGCATTACCCTATACTAACGGACCTGTGCATATAGGCCATTTGGCTGGTGTTTACCTGCCTGCAGATACTTATGTGCGTTATTTACGCTCCAATAAGAGAGATGTTCGCTTTATTTGCGGTTCGGATGAGAATGGGGTGCCGATCACGTTGAAGGCGAAAAAAGAAGGTGTTACCCCGCAGGTTATTGTAGACAAGTATCATAAGATCATTGGTGATTCTTTTAAGGAATTTGGTGTTTCTTTTGATATCTATCACCGTACTTCTTCTTTGATGCACCACCAGACTGCTTCTGATTTTTTTGAGAACCTCTATAATAAAGGTGTTTTTACAGAAGAAATTACGGAACAGTATTATGATGAAAAGGCACAGACTTTCCTGGCCGATCGTTATATCACAGGTACCTGTCCAAAATGCGGGAATGAAAATGCTTATGGGGATCAGTGTGAAAATTGCGGCAGTACTTTAAACGCGACTGACCTGATCAATCCTAAGTCTACCTTGTCCGGAGAGCCGCCTGTTCGTAAGGAAACAAAGAACTGGTTTCTTCCCCTGGATAAATACGAGGAGCAGTTAAGAACTTATATTGAGGGGCATAAAGAATGGCGTCCAAATGTATATGGACAATGCCAGAGCTGGCTTAATGCTGGTTTGCAGCCAAGGGCCATGACACGTGATCTGGACTGGGGTGTAAAGGTTCCGGTGAAAGACGCAGAAGGCAAAGTGTTGTATGTCTGGTTTGATGCACCTATCGGTTATATTTCAGCCACAAAAGAGTTGTTTGAGTATGCCCGTTTGGATGTATGGAACCCTAAGGCAGAGGAATATTATATCAATCAGAATACGCTTCAGAAAGGCGACTGGGAGGATTACTGGAAAGATGAGGATACAAAGCTGGTCCATTTTATAGGAAAAGATAATATTGTATTTCACTGTATTATCTTCCCGGCGATGTTAATGGCTCATGGAGGATATACATTGGCAGACAATGTACCGGCGAATGAATTCTTAAATCTGGAAGGACAGAAGATCTCTACTTCTAAGAATTGGGCTGTATGGCTGAATGAGTACCTGGAGGAGTTTAAAGATAAGCAGGACGTACTTCGTTATGTTTTAACGGCAACAGCACCGGAGACGAAAGATAATGACTTTACCTGGAAAGATTTTCAGGCACGGAACAATAATGAGCTCGTAGCGATACTTGGGAACTTTGTGAACCGGGTTGTGGTATTGACCCATAAGTATTTTAACGGCAAGGTTCCGATGTTGATGGAGATTAAACCAGAGGATCAGGAAGTGATTGACGAACTGGCGGCTTATCCTGCTAAGATCAGTGCTTCTATTGAGAACTACAGGTTTAGAGAGGCGCTGAGTGAAGTGATGAATGTAGCCCGTTTGGGTAATAAGTATTTAGCGGATACAGAGCCATGGAAAGTGATCAAGACGGATGAAGACCGTGTACGTACGATCCTGAACATCAGTTTGCAGATTGTGGCGAGCATAGAGGTGTTAATAGAGCCTTTCCTGCCATTTACTGCAGACCGGTTGATGAAGATGTTGAACTACGGTGGTCACTTATGGGAGGATGCCGGAAAAATGCATTTACTGCACAGAGGTCATCAGTTGGGAGAGCCTCAGTTGTTGTTTGAGAAGATCGAAGATGAGACCGTACAGGCACAGATTGATAAACTGAACAGAAGTAAAGCTGAAAACTCTTTGGCGAATACTGTAGCTGCTCCGGCAAAAGAGAATATTCAGTTTGAGGATTTTTCTGCAATGGACATCAGGGTGGCTACGATCGTGGCTGCTGAGAAGGTAGAGAAAACGAAAAAGCTGTTGAAACTGACCCTGGATACAGGATTGGATCAGCGGACTGTTGTATCTGGTATTGCAGAATATTTTAAACCGGAAGAGATTATCGGACAGCAGGTGAGCGTATTGGTTAATCTTGCGCCAAGAGAAATCAAGGGGATCTTATCGCAGGGTATGATCCTGATGTCTGAGAATTCAGATGGAACATTGACTTTTGTTGCGCCAACGCAAAATCATAGTAATGGCAGTGTGATCAGGTAATCCAAATTTGTTGTTAAACAAAAAGTTTTATTGCTATATTTGCGCCCGTTACTAAATGGTTTCGTAGTTCAACGGATAGAATAGAAGTTTCCTAAACTTTAGATATGGGTTCGATTCCCGTCGAGACCACGACTTTTGCCAGTAGTTATATATAACTACTGGCTTTTTTGTTTCAAGAGACTTAGTTATAAAAATTCTTCGGATAACCTTAGATCTAATCATGTAACATTAGGATCTCTCCATTTTTCCCATGTAACTCTGTATCAGAAATGATGGTGAAGTAAGATGTTAAAGGCGGATTGGGCGGATTAATCTCTACGGTAATTTCTTTACCCTTGATCTTGTATTTTGATGCATAACCGATGTCTCCTCCAGGTATTAGATTGGCTTCTCCCTTGGGATAAAGTGTAAGAATTATGGCTGCACTGACCTCAGCATCCATCCCGGGACTTGCGTTGATTTGATAATAACGTTTTTGTTGGTCTATGTGCAGGGCATCTTTTTTACAAGAAACTAGGTTTACAAATACGAACAATAAGACCGTTGTGACATAAATAGAATATTTTTTCATAAAGCATTAATTTGGTTATATCCTTGTAAACGTGTTAGATGAATAATGCGCTACAAAAGCTTATATTATGGCAGGAACAAATCGTCCATGGTGACCTGGTTTTGTACCAAACCAATAGCATAAACATTGTTTTTAACACCGTAGGTGGTGACCATGGAGAGAAACAATGCTTTTTTAGTCTTGCTCTCCCGACGAAATACATCAAGTTTCTGCTGCAATTCTGAAGCATACGTCTTATCTATTACGAATTCAGTATTGGAGAACTTCATTTCACATATACTGATGACATTATCCTGCCTGTCCAGCAACAGATCGATCTGTGCACCATTTCCGGTTCTTGGGGCGTGTCGCCAAGCTGAAGTTTCAGTAAACACTCCGGAAATGCCCAGCGCCTGCTTAATATTATCTGTATGTTTCAGGCAGATTCCTTCAAAAGCATAACCGCTCCAACTCCTCCATGATGATGCCGATGATTTCTTGATCCATGTGCCTGCACCGGTAGCCCTGGAATGTTCGATAAATTTGAGGTAGAAAAGGCTGTATTCGTCACTGAGCTTGTAGATGCTCTTATTGGCATTTTTCTGGAAAGGCAGTAGGGGCGTAATGAAGCCAGACTCTACAAGTTCCTCAAGTAAGAGACTAGTGGTTCCCCCACTTTGTAGGTTACAGGTGTCAATGATCTCATTTCTTGTCAATCCGGATGGCTTGTCCGCGAGTGCTTTAACTACAGAAATGTGCCGGTCTGCGTTTTCGAAAAGAGAACGGTAAAGGTTTGCGAATTCTGTTGAAAGGAGACCATCCTTAGTGAAGCAAAGTCTGTCAATTGCCTGAGTGGCACTTTCCCCTTTTTTGATTTCTTTCAGATAATGTGGTACACCACCCATTGCCATAAAAATGGTCAACACCTGGTAACGGTCAATATGGATATTATTGCTTTTCAGGTATTGTTCTGTTTCGTACAGTGTGAAAGGTAAAAGGCGTATTTTCCGTGTCAACCGGTTATGCAGGCCTCCTTTGCTGTTGACAACCTTTTTGATCATCCAACTGGCTGCAGATCCACATATCGCAACGATCAGATTCGGCTGTTGTGATGCCCATTGGTTCCAGAAATATTCAAATGCGGAAAGAAAGCCTGATTTATGGGAACTTAACCAGGGGAATTCGTCAAAGAAAATGACAGCCTTTCTCTTCTTAAGGATAGGACTTGCAAATTCCCTGAGTTGCCAGAAGGCTTCCGTCCAGTTTTTAGGAACTGCGAGCGGTAATTGGGAACCTAATGCCTCTGCAAGGGCTTTGCTGAAATTAAGCAGTTGCTCGGCAGCATTCGCATCATGCACTCCCGAAAGCTCAAAGATGAGCTGTTTCTGGAAGACTGAGCGGATTAGGAAAGTTTTTCCAACCCTTCGCCTGCCAAAGACCGCTAAAAGTTCCGACGAAGGCGAAACAAGCATCTCTGATAGTATTTTTTTCTCAGCTATTCTTCCAATAAGCGCTTCCATTTTTCTTCTTTTTTAATAATTAACGATGAAAATAGTTTTATCTGCAGCCAAAACTTATTTCAAATATATGATTTTGGCTGTGGATAAAAAAATATCCGCAGCCAAAATTTATGTGGTT
>NZ_QAIL01000173.1 GCF_003061025.1 Pedobacter sp. HMWF019
GAAGGAGAATGGGCAAAATCTTTATAGACATTAGTATTGTTTTGCTTGTGAAGCAATTCTAAACGCCTGGCCGCGCCCTTAAAGGAAGTAATGGCCTGATAAAATTCTCCAGAAGAAATTCCAAGTTGTTCACAGACCAGACGCGCAGCGTTCAGATTCATCAAATTATGATCCCCAAATACATTTAAAGGAGTATTTTCGGGTAAAATATAAGTTACTCCATCTACAACTTTATGAGGGGGGATATTATATCCGATCTTCTCGGCATCAGTTGCTGACTTACTAACCAGGTCGCTTAATATTTTATCGTTCTGACAAAAAATTAATTTTCCTTGCGGCTCGATGGTATTAATGAATAAATCGAACTGTTGAATATATTCCTCAAAGGTGGGAAATACGTTGATATGATCCCACGCTATTCCACTGATTACAGCGATGTTAGCTTTATACAGGTGAAACTTAGGCCGCCTGTCAATGGTTGAAGCAAGGTATTCGTCTCCTTCAATAACAATCAAGGGAGCTTCTTCGGTCACTTTAACCATAGTATCAAATCCCTCAAGCTGCGCACCTACCAGGTAATCAAAATCTCGCTTGCAGAAATTCAGCACATGAAGGATCATAGAAGTGATCGTTGTTTTACCATGACTTCCTCCTATTACCACCCTTAATTTATCTTTCGTTTGCTCATAAATATATTCAGGATAGGAATATATTTTAAGCCCAAGAGACTTAGCCTTCAATAATTCAGGATTATCCGCAAATGCATGCATACCCAAAATAACGGCATCCAGATCTGTTGTTATATTCGCTTCATCCCAGCCCATATGTTCAGGCAAAATTCCATATCTGGCCAACCGGCTGCTTGATGGTTCGAAGATCACGTCGTCAGAGCCTGTAACCTGGAAACCTTTTTTATGCAGTGCAATGGCCAAGTTGTGCATTGCGCTGCCGCCTATTGCAATAAAATGAATATGCATAATCCTTTACAATTCTTTATTAATAAATTAACCCTTTACAAAATGAGCGGCCACCCAGTCTCCCATTTTCTTATGATCCTTATAGCTGATATTAAATTTTTTACATTCCTGCTGAATCATCTCCAGATCAGGTGTCTCATAGAACCCACTAAAGAAAATGCTTCCTCCCGATATAAGGATACCTGCATAAGTATTTATCTGATCAAGCAAAATATTACGGTTAATATTAGCTAAAATAACATCAAATGTACTTTCAGGAATAATTTCCTTCCCTCCACAAGCCGCTTCCAGATTAGTGATATGGTTTAATGTGGCATTTTCTAGGGTACTTTGATAGCAAACCTCATCGTTATCAATGGCCAAAAGCGTCTTCGCTCCTTTTTTTGAGGCCAAAATGGCCAGTATTCCCGTACCGCAACCCATATCCAATACTTTTTTTCCGTCAAAATCAGAAGACAAAATATATTGCATCATCATGGTCGTGGTTTGGTGATGTCCGGTACCAAAAGCCATTTTTGGGTCTATAACAATTTCGTAACGGTACTGTGGCTGTGGTTCGTGAAACGTTGCCCTGATATAGCATTCGTCACTGATGATCAGGGGTTCAAAATTTTTCTCCCATTCCTCATTCCAGTTCTGCGCTGCTATTTCTGTAACGGTATAATTGTAAACAAACTCATCTTCAAATTGCAAAAGCACCTCGGAGAGTCTATTTTGATTATAGTCATCAAAGTCAATGAACGCAGCAAAACCAATTTCTGTATCTTCAAAAGTATTAAAACCGGCTTCCGCAAGTTCACTGATCAACAAATCTTTCTGATATTCCTCTATGCCAGAGAAAGTGAAGGTAACTTGAATATACTGCATTAAGAATTGAATGTTTTAACGATGTCTACAAAATCACGTGATTTTAAAGACGCCCCGCCAATAAGTCCACCATCAATATCTTTCTGAGCAAATAATTCAGCTGCATTTTTAGGATTACAGCTACCGCCATATAATATAGTTGTGTTTTCAGCAAGCTCCGCTCCGTATTTAGCAGCGATTTCTTTGCGTATATAAGCATGTACTTCCTGTGCCTGCTCAGACGTAGCTGTTAGTCCAGTTCCAATAGCCCAAACTGGTTCATAAGCAAGGACCACTTTAGAAAATTCTTCTGCACTTAAACCAAATACGCCACCGGTTAATTGCGTTTTGATCACATCAAAATAACTTCCGTTATTCCTTTCATCCAGTGTTTCTCCAATACAGAAGATTGGAATCAGGTTATTTTTTAATGCTGTTAATGTTTTTGCTGCAAGTAATTCGTCAGATTCGGCAAAATACTGTCTGCGTTCTGAATGCCCGATAATTACATATTCACATCCAACGGATTTAATCATTTTCGCCGAAATCTCCCCTGTAAATGCACCGCTTTCATTCTGGTGGCAGTTCTGAGCACCAATCTTAACGGTAGTACCGCCAAGTTTAGATAAACTGTTTAAATGTATAAAAGGCGCGCAGATCACAGCCAGCTGTTCTCCTTTTTGCTCATCTCTTACCATATTTACAATTTCAGAGAATAAAGATACGCCTTCAGCATAGTCTAAATTCATCTTCCAGTTTCCTGCTACAATTTTTTTTCTCATCTTGATTGTGTTTATATATAGTTATTGTGCCTAAGCTAGCATTATTTAATGCTTTATTAAAAATGTCTGTAACTTTTTGTTAATTCAAATATCTCTGTTAAAATATCCTTTTCGGTTTGATCAAACTCTATTTCCCTTCTTTCGTATACTTTTTCGGCGGTTTCAAACATTTTATGGATGGCATATACGTCAAAGCCCTGCGCACCGCCCCAGGCAAAATCAGGAATAAAGTTCCTTGGAAAACCAGCACCAAAAATATTGGCACTTACCCCTGCAACAGTACCAGTATTAAACATCGTGTTGATACCGCATTTGGCATGATCCGCCATAATCAATCCACAAAATTGAAGTCCGGTTTTACGAAAACTCTCTTTAGAATAGTCCCATAGCCGTACTTCAGCATAATTATTCTTTAGGTTAGAGTTGTTGGTATCTGCACCAATATTACACCATTGGCCCAAAACTGAATTGCCAAGATAGCCTTCATGTCCCTTGGAAGAATATCCCCAAATGACAGCGTTATTGATCTCTCCCCCTACCCTGCAAAATGGCCCAATGGTCGTTTGACCATAAATTTTGGTTCCCATTTTTACCTGAGAGTCTGCTCCCAAAGCAAAAGATCCACGAATATGACTTCCTTCCCACACCTGGCTGTTACGACCCAAATATATCGGACCATTAAGGCTATTAAAAGTAGAACACTCTGCTGTAGCGCCTTCTTCAACAAATATTTGATCTCCCAGAAGTGTATTTGTGCTACTCAGTTGTCCCGAAGTTTTGCCTTTGGTCAGTAAATTAAAATCTTTCTTCAGTTCCGCGTCGTTAAACCTGAAAATATCCTCGGGGTACTGTATACGTATAAAATCTCCGGCATAGGTTTTAGCTGATAAGCGCCCCGCCAGCTGGGCATCATGCTTTTTGATTTCCGCCGCCCTATAGGCTAATAAGATTCCATCTCTTTTAAGCACCTCTCCTTCTCCAAGCCCCATCACTGCTGCCAGAAGGCCTTCATCAGGACAAACAGAACCATTTATAAATAAAATGGCCTCCGGATGTTCGGGAAATTTCACGGAAAGATAAGTTTGGGTAGAGAAACCTGATATTGCACTTAGTTGTCTGGCCCATTTTTCTGCAATGGTCAAAATACCAATTCTCAGATCGGCCACTGGCCTGGTGAATGTTAACGGACGCAAGGATTCCCAGGCGGCGTCATCAAATAAATTGATTGTCATAAGCAACAAAAATAAAAAAAGTCCCGAAGCAAAAGCATCGGGACTTTAAAATAATTTCTAAAAGAGGCAGAATTACTTTTTAGCGTAACGGGTTTTAAATTTATCGATACGGCCGGCAGTATCTACCAGTTTCATTTTACCAGTATAAAAAGGGTGAGAAGTGTGTGAAATCTCTAATTTGTACAGAGGATATTCGTTACCATCTTCCCATTTGATAGTCTCTTTAGTATCTACACAAGATTTAGTTAAGAAAGAGTATTCGTTAGACATATCTTTAAACACTACGAATCTATAGTTTGATGGATGCAGATCTTTTTTCATATTATTATATTATAACTTATGTGTCGCTTATTTTTAAGGATGCAAATATCTCAATTATATTTCTCAATAGCAAGAATTGTATAAAAATTATCTGCTATACTTTTTCCAGGTTTCTATTTTTTCCTTCTGTCTATTCAAATAAGCCCGGGCAATAACCTCTGCTGCAGGCACTTCACCACTTTCTGCCAGCAGTATTTTTAATTTATCCTCATTTACATCTGCCCTGTATAATATGGTCATCATCTTAGACAGATCATGGTCTATCAGGTAAGAAAAGGCACTAACCAGGCCTAACCTTAACGAATCTTCAGACAAAGGTGATCCAATTTCAAAATCAGTACCTACAATTCTACATAGTGTTTTTAACTCTTCCATTCTGCTATTTAATCTCCTGACAAAGCTCAATCAACACCCCATTCGTTCCTTTTGGATGAACAAAACACACCAGCTTATGATCAGCACCTTTCTTCGGCACTTCATTCAACAAGACAAAACCTGCAGCCTTCAAACGTTCCATCTCGAGCAGAATGTCTTCCACATCAAATGCAACATGATGTATCCCCTCTCCTTTTTTCGCAATAAACTTTGCAATTGGACTATCTGGCAATGTAGCTTCCAGCAATTCAATCTTATTTTCACCCGCTTTAAAAAACGCTGTGCGTACGCCTTCTGAAGCAACCTCCTCCGTTTTATAGCAACTCGTGCCTAATAAAAGCTCATATAAGTTACTTGCCTGTTCAAGATCATTTACAGCAATTCCAATATGCTCTATTTTTTTCATCAGTATATATTTTAAAAGGTTATGAAGCTATCCTGTACTTATCAAATCCGTTCCCTAAGCTTTACTATTGACACCCCATATCACAGTTTCTTATCTTCAAAACGTTAAACAAATGTAAAAATGCAGGTTTTAAC
>NZ_QAIL01000174.1 GCF_003061025.1 Pedobacter sp. HMWF019
ATTCTAAGCTTTATGAAAAAGATATTCATTGTACTGATCAGCACTTTCGTCTTTTTTTCCGCATGTAAAGAACATGCGGAAATACCAGTTGCTGAAGTTTTAAATACAGCCGGTATTGGCGCAGTAGGGCCTTATCTCACAAAAGATAATAAGGGAAATCCAGTACTTTGCTGGACAGAACAAGACAGTAAAGATTCTCTGTATAGATTAAGGTATGCTGTCTATAGTGAACAACAGGGAAAATTTGGTGCCTCGGTTACTGTTCCCGCTTCGGCGGGTAGCAGTATTCCGGCTGAAAGTATGGGAAAAATTGCATTTAAGGCAGATGGAACAATCATGGCTGTTTTCTCCAAACGTTTTCCTAAAGAAAAGAACCCTTATGCCGGCGCAATCTACTACAGTATGTCAACAGATAATGGTAAAAACTGGTCGAAGGAAGCTTATCTTCATTCAGATACTTCACACTCATACGGGCGTAGTTTCTTTGATCTGGCTACGTTGAAAGATGGAGAAGTTGCTTCTATCTGGTTGGACGGACGTTTTGGGAAAAGCATTAAAGGTTCTGCACTATTCTTTAGCAAAACCGAAAAAGGAAAAGGTTTTGGATTAGATACCTGCCTGGATAAAGGGACCTGTGAGTGCTGTAGAACGGATATCCTTTCTGACAGTGCAGGACGAATCCATCTGGCCTACAGGAGTATTATGTTTCCCTCAGCGTTATCCGGGAAACAAGTCCGGGATATGGCTTATAAATTATCCACAGATAATGGCAAAACTTTTAGCGATGCAAAAACCATCAGTAAAGACAACTGGGAAATAGAAGGTTGTCCACATTCAGGGCCTTCTCTAGCTGTCCTGAATAACACAGTTAATGCAGTTTGGTTTACTGCTGGCGGAAATCCGGGGCTATACTATACTTCTTCTGTTATTGGTGGGGATTTTCAAACCCGAAATCTGATCACAGCAACAGGTCGACATCCTCAAACACTCTCCCTACCTGGGGGGAAACTAGCAATGGTTTGTGAGGAGCCTGTAGATGCTCCGGCTGAGGAACCTATGAAAATGGACCACTCGAAACATGAAGGAATGTCGATGGGTCATATGCACATGATGCCTGCCAGTACAGCAAAGATTGTTTTAAGCGTGTTAAAAGATGGAAATGTAGAACAGACAATTGAGGTTACCGATGGGAAACAAGCGGACCATCACGCCGTACTTATCTCCTCAAGTAAGGGAATACTGCTCGCCTGGATCAGAGAAGAAAATGGTCGGTCTAAGATTTATTATTCAAAATTACATCTTTAACTCACCATTTTTTGCATTTAACCTGATCATGCAGCGAACATCATTTTTTCCAATATACATTTCGATGCAATAACCATTTGGATCCAGAACGGACAGGTTATCCAGCAACTGCTCAAAAGCCTGTCCAATCTGCTGCGGATCTTTTGCATAATCTGAAATATAATTACTCCGGTACATTCCTTTGGGAATTACCATTGATTCGAGGCCATATTCCTGGGCCTCGTTTTCATTTAATTGCTCTGCTGCTGCTTTATAAACAATGTTATGAAGACCGCCTTCGGGTCTGGAAATCCCAAAAAAGTGCCTTTCACCCGAAAAAAGAACACGGGAATGCAGTTGAACATGAGCTTCAGAAATCCCCTCGGGGAAAGAGGAGGCTGTTACGTACATAACCGGGATGTCATGGTCTAAATTATAGTTTTCCATAGTAGATCTGATTTGGTATCCTTAAATTTACGTCACATTTATGTTTTTTTATTGAAAATGAATGGATTTGTATCTGAAATTTCTAATTTAACGGGTAATTGAACGCTCATCTTTCTAATATTTACAAATAAATTCTACTAGATTTGTAGTCTATGCAGTTGAGCTATACAACAGAGTTGGAATTGTTGGAGAAACTTAAAGTTCAGAATGAAGCCGCATTTTCTGAATTGTATGCCCTGTATGTGAAAAAAATCTATGTGTATGTTCTTGGTATAGTGAAATCTCCCATGCTAGCCGAAGATATTGTTCAGGAAACATTTGTTAAATTATGGGAATCTGCAACTTTTGTACAAACAGACCGGTCCTTACAACCTTTCTTATTTACCATTGCGCGAAACAGGGCATTGAATATGATCAAAAGGGCCTCGAGAGAAAGTTGGGTAACAGAAGAAATCATTGAACATGCTGTGCACCAATCTGAAAATGGCTTACAGTATACAGAACGAAAGCAAACCAACGAGTATATAAATAAAGCCATAGCGCAATTACCTCCTCAGCGCAGGCTCATTTATGATCTTTGCCGAAATTATGGTTATTCCTACAAGCAAGCTGCAGAAAAACTTGGAATCAAAGACAGTACAGTGAACAGTCAAATGGTTAAAGCCATTAAAAGCATCAGGGAATTTATGATAAGAAATGGCGTATTCCTGCTGTTCTTCTAATTTTTTTAAGAAAGCAAAATTTATTTCTGTTTAGCGTACATGTAACGCCTCTGTTAATTGTAATACTATTAAACAGGAACAAAAAAATTGAAAAAGCCCATAAAAGAATTATTTGTACGTTTTATTGCTAACCGTTGCGATCCATCTGAAATTGAACAGGTTCGTCATCTTCTAAACAACGGAGGGTATGAAGAGGAATGGCAACAGGCAATGAAAGAAAGAGAACAAGAGATTATTCTTCCTCCTTCTTTGGCCCCGAGTCTGGAAGAGGGCAAACTTTTGTTGAAAATTCAAGAGACTATCCATTCGAAACCAATTGTCGTTCAATCCAATCCAAAACCATGGAAATGGTTATCGGCAGCTGCAGTATTGCTCATGACCTTAAGCATTGGAGTTTGGTATTTCAGGTCTGGAGTTAGTCCTGAAGGCAAGCTGGTTGCTCATAAAGAAATTCCGGCGGCTAAAGAACAGGCATTACATAAATGGATTAAACTTCCTGACGGTAGTTCTGTTCAGCTCAATAATGATAGTAAACTTGAATATCCGGATAGTTTTGAAGGACAACAAAACCGGGAAGTTACGCTAACTGGAGAAGCTTATTTCGATGTTAAACACAATTCTTCCCAACCCTTTATCATTCATACAGGTAAGATCAAGACAACTGTTCTGGGAACAGCATTTAATATTAAGGCGTATCAATCTGGCAGTGCTGTTACGGTTACAGTGACCAGGGGAAGGGTTAAAGTGGAGGATGATCAGAAGGTTCTTGCTATTCTTACACCAAACCAGCAACTGGCCTGGAATACTCAGACGCAGATACCTGCTAAAGTGAAAGTGGATGCAGAACAGGTTGTGGAATGGAAAAAACAGGATTTAATTATGGACGATGTTAGTCTGGAAGACGCTGCAAAATTAATTGAAGAACGGTATTCAGTTAAAGTTCATTTCAATAGCGACAAAGTAAAATCCTGCAAATTCACCGCGGCTTTTCTTAACCGGAATGAAATCACGCAGGTTCTGAATGTGATCGGGGATATTACAGGCGCAAAGATTATTTTAAAAAACAATATCGTCACGATTGACGGAAATGGATGTTAAATCCCATATAACCTAAACCAACCAACAAAAATGAAGAATAAAGATTCCCCTTAATATAGGGCCCTCAACCAGATGAAGCAGGTTCCGGCGGCAACCGGAACCTGCAGATGGTCTTAAATTTTCTTATCAGTTCAACCTAAAACCAATGCAATGTATTACAATTCTACTCGTTATGCAAGCCGGTCTGTGCCGGCTTTGAATTACACGTTTAATTTCAAAAAAATAAGTTTTTTTATGAAGATTAACGCAGTTATACTGATTACCATTTTAACCACTGTTACCAGCCTTATGGCTTCTGAAACCAGAGCCCAGACGCTAACTCAGGTAACCGTTACAGTAGGGTTAAAAAGAGGTACTTTACGCGATGCCCTAACTAAAATTGAACATCAGACAGACTTCAGGTTTGCCTATAAAAAAGAACTGATCTCCGGACTTAAAGAAGTCAATTTGCCCGAGCAGGTCCGTTCCGTAAGCTATACACTCGATCAGCTGCTTTCGGGAACGGGGATCCTGTATAAGCAGATGAACAATAGTATCATCCTGTATAAGGATCTGGAAAAGGAAACAGCTATGGCTTCGACCCAGGAACAGCGCATTACCGGTACGGTAAAAGATGAAAATGGGGTCGCTATGCCAGGTGTTTCTGTTCGGGTAAAAGGTCAGCCAAATGTGGTGACTACAAATAATGAAGGTAAATTCTCTATATCTGTTTCCGATAAAACAGCTTATCTGGTGTTCAGTTATATTGGTTATGCAACCCTGGAATATAAGGCCGAAGCTGGCCAGGCTATTTCCATTAGCCTTAAGCCAGACGTAGGTACGCTAGATGCTGTGGTCGTGATTGGTTATGGTACAACCACCAAAAGAAACAATACAGGATCTGTAACTTCAATAACCTCTAAAGATATCGCCAATCAGCCAGTTTCGAACCCTATAGCGGCTTTACAAGGCAGGGTAGCGGGCTTGGACATTAGCGGAACAAGTGGTTATCCAGGTGCTGATTATACCGTCAGAATAAGAGGGATAAATTCTATTACAGGAGGAAACGATCCCTTATATATTGTTGATGGAGTGCCTTTCGTTTCACAAACACTAGATCAATTTAGGGGAGCCAATGGCAATACCAGCCCGTTAAACAGCATTAACCCATCTGATATAGAACAGATCGATATTTTGAAAGATGCAGATGCGACTGCCATTTACGGTTCAAGAGGGGCCAATGGTGTGGTGCTGATCACCACTAAAAAAGGTAAAAGCGGAAAGACCATTTTTGATGCCAACATTTATAGTGGGTTTTCTTATGTAAATCGCCAGGTGAAAATGCTGAATACACAACAGTATCTGAACCTTCGCAGGCAGGCTTTTAAAAACGATAAGATCACCCCAGATCAGGATAACGCACCGGATCTTACCCTTTGGGATCAGAGTACAGACAACAACTGGCAAGATAAACTCATTGGAAATACAGCTAAACTAACGGAGGCACAAGCCTCTCTATCTGGAGGATCTGAGCAAACCAACTTTCTTTTTAGCGGAACTTACCGAAGAGAAACAACGGTTTTACCGGCAAGTACGCCTTATAATAAAGGCGCTGTAAACTTCAACCTGAATCATAAATCTGTTGACAACAAGTTTAATTTTACCACATCTGTAAGATATGTAGGAGACCAAAACAATTCCATTCCCTCCGATGTGAGCCAATATTACAATCTTGTTCCGAATTACCCCATTTACAATCCGGATGGTTCTTACTATTATCGATCTATTACAGATCAGAATCCTATAGCCTATTTTGAGCAAAAATATTTGTCAACCACTCAAAACCTTTCAGGTAGTGCCGTTGCAAAATATAACATCATCAAAGGTTTAAATGCCCAGATAAGTGCGGGTTATAACCGGATGACCATGAAGCAGACACAAACCTTGCCTGAAAAGTCATTTAACCCGGCATCTTATACTGTTAGCTATGGTTATTACGGAAACAGCAGTGTAAATTCCTACACCCTGGAACCACAACTCGACTATACACTTCCAATAAGCAAAGGGGTACTTAAATTACTGGCCGGAGGTACGCTTCAGTCTACCATTACCGAAGGTCAAAGATTGCAGGGAGAGGGTTTCCCAAGTGATGATCAGCTCAATAACCCTAATGCGGCAGTGAATCTTCTTTCTAAAACATACAATTATTCAGACTACAAATACAGTTCGGTATTTGGTCGTGCAACGTATAACTGGGATGAAAAATACATCCTCAACGGAACTTTTAGAAGAGATGGGTCTTCCCGTTTTGGTCCAGGTAAACGATTTGGGAATTTCGGCGCGATAGGTGCGGCCTGGCTGTTTGCTAATGAATCTTTTGTTAAAGACAACCTGAACTTCTTAAGTTTTGGTAAAATCAGAAGCAGTTATGGTACCGTGGGGAACGATCAGATTGGCGATTACCAGTATTATGATAGCTGGACAGCAACAAGTTTCCCTTACGCAGGATTGGGTACTTTGTTCCCAACACGTTTTGCTAACCCCAACTATCAATGGGAAGTGAACCACAAATTTGAAGCAGCCCTGGAACTGGGTTTTCTCAAAGACCGCATCTTGTTTACCGCCGACTATTACCATAATAAATCGGGAAATATGTTGATTGAATACGTATTGTCTCCTCAATCCGGATTCTCTTATTATGTAGCCAATCTACCTGCTGAACTGGAAAATAAAGGATTTGAATTTGAATTGAATACCATTAACATCAATAAAAATGATTTCAAATGGAACAGTTCACTAAACCTGACCATTGCAAGGAATAAACTCCTTAAATACCCAGGATTGGAAAATTCCTCCTTTGCAAGCAAATATTTTATTGGTCAGCCTATCAATGTGACAACTGGATTCAAGTCTACAGGAATTAACCCGCAAACTGGTATCCCTACATTTGTAGATAAGGATGGGGATGGTACTATCAGCGATCCTGAAGATATATTTGTGCTAGGTACTACTACACCAAAGTTTTACGGTGGATTTCAAAATACATTGACTTACAAGAACTGGAGTCTGGATTTCTTCTTCCAGTTTGTCAAACAACAAGGGCCATTATTGAATTATGGGTACCAGTCCACACCTTATGGAGCCCTTGGCAATAAAGACATCAGCGCCTTAAACAGCTGGACAACTCCAGGGCAGGTTACCGACGTACCAATTGCAACCACCACTACCGGACCAGCCTATCAGGCCTATACGCAATGGCGGCTTTCTAGTGCAAACTGGGGGGATGCGTCATTTATCCGTTTAAAAAATGTAGCCCTGAGGTATAATCTTGGCTCGCTGTTTAAAAATCTTAAAGTAAGAAATTTAACAGTTTATCTGCAGGGTCAGAACCTGTTTACCATTACAAAATACAAAGGTTTTGATCCCGAAACCAAAGGTCTGGTTCTTCCGCCGTTAAGCACCTATACTGCAGGTTTACAAGTTTCCTTTTAACCCTTAATTTTTAAATGATGAAAGCTATTAAATATATACTATTGATCATCACATTTACTGCAGCCAGTTCCTGCAAAAAATATGTAGATGTAGATGCACCAAGAACAGAACTTGCACAAAGCAGCGTATTTGTAAACGATAAAACCGCTATTGCGGCTATGGTAGGTGTTTATTCTGATATGAATGCCTATAACTATCAATTTGCCAATGTGATCACCATGTTTATGGGCTCCATGTCGGCAGATGATTTTACCTATGCAGCCACGTTGGCCGGGTTCGATGAATTTAAAAATAATACGGTAACTCCCGGCAACACTTATGTGAGCGGCATGTGGTCACAACCTTATGATTTTATATATCGTGCCAACTCAATTATTGAAGGTGTAACCGCATCCAATACTTTAAGTGCCAGCGTAAAAAATCAGTTGCTGGGTGAGGCGAAATTTATACGTGCCTTTTGCCATTTTTACCTGGTTAATATTTTTGGTGATGTACCACTTATTCTTGATACTGATGTGATTAAAAATACAGATTTACCAAGAACAGCAACAGCACAGGTCTACCAGGCAATCATTGCAGACCTGGTGGATGCCAAAAAATTATTATCCAGTGATTTTCCGGGCGGAGGGGAGCGAACAAGACCAGCCAAAGGAGCTGCAACGCTGCTGCTGGCACGTGCCTACCTGTACACAGGAAATAATGCCCAGGCTGAGATTGAAGCGGGAGAAGTTATTGCAGACAATGCCCATTACAGTATTTTACCTAAGGAAAAAATAAATGAAGTTTTCCTGAAAAACAGTAAGGAAGCCATCTGGCAGCTTCAACCGGTAAATATATCCGGAAACAGAAATACTTGGGAAGGTTTTACGATGACACCCGCCAGTATTACGAGTCCAACAGCTTATTACAGACTAACTAAAGATCCTGATCACGGACTTGTGTTTGCTTTTGAGCCTAATGATCTTAGAAAATCCAACTGGACAGGAAACTATACCACAGCAGCTACGCCACCATTAACCCATACTTACCCTTATAAATACAAAGTACGAACCAATCCAACGGTAACTGAATATTCTATGGTCCTGCGTTTTGCAGAAGCCTACCTGATCCGTGCAGAAGCAAGAATACAGCAAGGTAAATTACAACCCGGAAAAGAAGACTTAGATGTGATCCGCAACCGTGCTGGCCTCGCGCCGTTAACCTTACCAGCCAATATTGCAACAGGAATGCAGCAAGTAGAACAAGAGCGTAGAGTCGAGTTTTTTGCAGAATGGGGACAGCGCTGGTTTGATCTTAAACGTTGGAAAAGTACAGTTACAGCTGGGAAAACACGCGCAGATGATGTCCTTCCGGCAACTAAACCACTTTGGAAATCTACAGCTATTTTAATGCCTATCCCTACAGATGCCATTAAAACCAATCCTAATATGGTGCAAAACCCGGGTTATAATTAAGCGTAAAGAAGATGAGAAACATATATATCCTGATCTTACTTGTACTTGCCAGCTGGCAAGTACAAGCTCAGGTCCTCGAAGTGAGTCCTGAACAACCCGAAAGGGGAGAAAAAGTGACCATTACCTATCATACCGCTGCTGCCGGAGCTAAGATCAGCAAAACAGCAACGGAGGTGAATATCGTTTTTACCTATTCAACTTTTTATGAACTGCCCTGGAAAATGGCAATGGTAAAAAAAGGAGAGGATTGGGTGGCCTCTTTTGTTTTGCAACGTTATGCAACTTATGCGACTTTCTATATACAGAGTGGTGATATTGCAGAAAAACCATCAGAACAAAAACATTTTGAAATTCCAGTATATAAAGGAGGCAAAAGAGTGGCAAGCGGTTTACTTCATGAAGCCTATAGCCTAACGGCCCAAATGCCCAAATCAGCAGATATCGCAACGCTGAAAATTGCACTGCTGGAAAAGGAACTTCAAAATTATCCCAATAATTATGAAGCTAAAATTGCTCTGCTGAATACCAGGATCAACCTTTCCAAAAATCCTACAGAAAAACTTAAATACAGAAATGAGGCCAGAAGGATCATTGCTGCGAAATTTAAAGCTGACCCTACAACTATTGGAAATGTAAACCTGGTGACCATGGGATACTTGATGATCGGAGAGAAAAGCCGATTGGACTCAGTCAGAAAGGTAATTCGCGAAAGATACCCTAATTCTGATCTGGGCAAAGACCTCCGCGCTGATCTGATTGCTAAAGAAAAAGACCCGGCGCAAAAGATTCACAAACTGGAAGCTCTTTTGAAAACGGGCGATCAATCTGGTGGAGAAGGTTCCACCAATATCCACTCTTTACTGTTTGATCTGTATACCTCCGCTGGCGATTCTGTAAAGGCTTTGACCCATGCCGCCCGTTTGGTCACTAAAAACAGCCCTCAAACCCCGCAAAATTTAAAAGACATAGCGGAAAAACTAACGGAGCGCAAAATTGCCCCTGAACACGCTATTCAATATGCCCGCAAATCCCTTGATAAGGTAGCGCAATGGCCTGTGGGCATCATTCGGTATTTTCCTGAATTTGGACATATCCCGTCCTACGTTGCAGATAGCGTAAGAGCTAAAGCGGTTGCAGAAGCCAAATCAGCCTTGCTTTCCTTAATCGCATTAAACAAATTGTACCAGGGTGACAGCGTTTCTTCTTTAAAATATGCTACCGAAGCTTTAAACCAAAGTAATGGAAGAGAAGGTATTCTAAATTCAGCGGGAGTTTACCAGCAAACCGGTCGGCACCAGAATGCTTTTGATGCTTTGTGGAAGTTGTTGCTTAAGAATCCAACAGATACTGTTGTTTTGAAGCAGGCAAAGACCAATTTCATGAAATTCAATAGTTCTTCCGCAGAATTTGAAGCCAAGGTAAGCGAGTTGGAGAAACTGGAACTTGCACAGTTAAGAGAAAAACTTAAAAAGCAACTGATGAATAAGCCGGGGCCGGAGCTATCTGGTGTTACAGACCTGGAAGGTAAAACAGTTACACCAGAAATGATGAAGGGAAAGATTGTCATACTGGATTTCTGGGCCACCTGGTGTGTACCCTGTATGCAGGAAATGCCTTATTTTCATAAAGTATATGAGAAATATAAGGACAACCCTGATGTCATGTTTATGGTGGTGAACAGCGGTGCCAACAATACCCTTGCTGATGCAAAAAAATGGGCCGTGCAGAACAGTCATTATACTTTCCCGGTTTATTATAATACCGATAAGAACATAGGGGATAAGGTTGGGTTTACCCTAATTCCAACTATCGTAGTACTGGACCAGAAAGGGCAGATGCAGTTCAGAACCATTGGATTTGAAGGAGAGATCCTGCAGAAAAAACTGGCTGTGGAAATAGAGATCTTACTCGAGGCATATACGAAATAAAGTATAACGCAGGATGACGTTTCTGAGCGTCACCCTGCGTTATACTTTATTTCGTATATTCTTTTTCTAAAGAATATAGTAGGAACCTACTGGTGCCATTTCTGTTTGAGGGCGGTCTTCGTATAACTTGTTGTCGTCCAGCATCTGACATAAATCCCGTTCTATAACCCGGCAAATAGTCGTCGTTGGTGTATCAGTAGGCTTGTTTTCAAAAGGATCCTGAAGATGCACCGCCATCTTTTCTACCAGTAAGAAGAAAGCAGCAATAGCAATCACTACAGGAATTTCCACATAGCCAAAATATTCAATCAGACCAAAAGGCAACAGGATGATAAACAGGTGTATCGACATATTAATGTATTTGCTGTAGGTAACCGGAAATACAGTATTCTTTATCCGCTCACAGCCACCCATATGGTTGCATAATGCATTTAATGTCTTGTCAATTTCAATTTGCTGATATTTATTGATCCAACCCTCATTTAAAGCCCTTTTAAGATCGATAGCGTGAAGTTCGAGTAAGGCTACCAAGACATTTTTGTTTTTGATGAACTGCATTTCCTCCTTGGTCAGGTAACGTTCCAAGCCTTTATCTGCACGATGGTTTCTTAAAGATTGGCTCAATGCGTAACACCAGGCAATTTGCCGTTTCACAAAACGACTCTTAAAGATTTCTACTTCCTCCAGGTCATAGGGGTTTTCTACAAAATACAGGATCTGTCTGGACAAGCTTCTGGAGTCATTCACAATAGCTCCCCACAGGATCCGGGCTTCCCACCAGCGGTCATAAGCCTGGTTAGATCTGAAGGCAAGTAACAGTGATATAATTGTGCCTAGTAGTGCGGGTACCGCTACAGGAATCGTAATGCGTGTAACATGGAAATTCTGATAAAGGACAACAATACCTATGGAATAGGCAATTACAAAAATGAGTTCCTTTTTTATCTTTCCAAAAATATAAGTCAGCGGAATATTGTTTTTTAACAGCATAATAATCTTTTTTAAAAGGTGTATAAATTATACAGGAGAGGTTTGCAACTGAGGCTCGTGTATTTTGGTGTCTATTAAGGACTCTCTGCTGTAATCCTGCTCAGGAACAGCATAAGTGTCTAGTGAAATTACTTCACAGTCAGTACGTTCTGTAAGGAATTTTGGGTCAATGCTATATTTGTTGATTTTTTTGAAATCATAATGCCGGGGGTAGGCAATACAGTCCACTTCCAGTGCTTCAGTAAAATTTCTAAAAGCAACAGCTGTACTGCCGTAGAAATATTCTATACGGAAACTATAATCTGCATACTTTTCTTTATACTGACGGAGTTGTGTATAAAACTCGTCACTCACATTTTCGTAATCCCGGTTTCTCCTGCTCAGCATGAGCATATCTGTTATCGAATCCGATAACTTGAAAGCATGTAGAAAAATGATTTTTAACGGTTCATTTTTTAGATTTGCCACTAAGGCATCAATGATCTTTGTGCTTTCGGGATTAAAATCTGTTGGTACCAATACTGTTTTCATAATCTTGAAGGTTAAATGAATAATGATTTAATACAAGATTAGGCCTGAAGTATTACAACAGCATAAGAGTGAGATTAGAACCGCATTAGAATTTAAATAATGTTCTTTATTTTAGAGGAAGGAGTACTTTTATCTCTGTGCCCTCCATTACCGTGGATTTGATAGCAATACTCCCCTGATGCAAGCGGATGATATTCAAAGAAAGCGGAAGGCCTACACCATAGCCTTCATAATCATTTGTATTCGAAGCTCTGAAAAAGGGCTCAAAAATATGCTGGACATCACCTTCGGGTATGCCGATCCCTTTATCAATAACTGCTATGGAGAGTTTATTGGCCTTACACTCAATGCTCAGGTTTACCGTTTGATGGTTGGAATACTTACAGGCATTGCTCACGATATTACTAATGGCCAGCCTGATCAGGTTCCTGTTTGCCCGTATATTCAATTGCTCTTCGCTATCGGGCAATTTACTGAAATCAATTTCTATTTTGCTTTTAGGATAGACCTGGCCAACTGATGCCTTAATTTCCCAAAGCATCTCATCCATTCTCACATCTTCCCAGGGCTGGTTCTTACCGTTGAAACCTGATTGGGCCAAACCCAGCAGGCTGGTGAGGATATGCCCAAGTCTTTCTGTTTCGTCTTTTATCTTCAATAATGCAGTTTGCTGAAGAGGATCAGTATTGCTCTGCAAGGCCAATTCTACTTCTCCACTGATAATGGTTAAGGGGGTCCGGAGCTCATGGGAGGCATTACTTATGAAATTGTTCTGGGTCTCGAATGCAGTTTCCAGCCGGTTGAGCATATTGTTAAAAGTCTGTGCAAGCTGGGTCATCTCATCGCCTCCATTTTTAATATCTAAACGAAGATGGAGATTTTCTGCTTTGATCTTTTTTACGCTTTTTATAATGTTACGCAGAGGCCTGAGCATATAATCGGAGAATTTCCATCCCACCACAAAGGATAAGACAATGGACAACAGAAAGCCGGCAAGTAATATTTTTTGAAGATATTTTAACTCTCGGAAGCCAAATGGGTCATTGGCAGAGATGATCACGATATAGCCCTGACTCGGCCCCTGGAAATATTTACCTGCATAAAAATGATTTTCCACGCGATAACGTGCCATCTTGCCGGAATTGATTTGGTCATAGAAGCTGTTAGGAAGGTCTAAATCTGTTTTAATCGTACCCCTATTGCCTTTGTCAGCCTCTTGAATATATTCTTTTTCCGAAGGTAGCCGTTCCAGATAACGGTTTCTGATCTTAGCATAGGCCTCATTATTGCCATCATCATAGAGTTTAATCTGTGCGGCAATATTGACCCTTGCTTCCAGTCGTTTGTAAAAATCTTCAAAGGCAAATTCATTAGAAAAATACCAAACAAAGCCACTCAGCAATGAAATGATAATGGCTGATAAGATGGCAAATAATAAGGTGATTTTCTTGGCGATCTGCATTATTTATCTTTTAAAACGTAACCTAAACCAACAACTGTATGAATCAATTTCTGATCAGAAGGTTTATCTATTTTTTTTCTAAGGTAATTTACATATACATCCACCACATTAGTGCCCAGGTTAAAGTCGATATCCCAAACACTTTCCAATATATCTATTCTGGACAGGATTTTAGACTTGTTTTTTGCCATAAATTCCAGTAAACGATACTCCGTAGCGGTTAAAATGATCTCTACATCATTTCTCCTCACGGTTTTCGCTGTTACATTGATATACAGATCGGCGATATTTATGATCTGGTCGCTATTTACGATCCCACTGTAACGTCTGAGCAACATTCTGATGCGGGCAAAGAGTTCTTCAAATTTAAAAGGTTTAACAATATAATCATCAGCACCATTGTCCAGTCCAGTCACAATATTCTCAGTTGTGCCCAGAGCAGTGAGCATAATAATTGGAACACCGGGTTTTTCGTTTTTAATGATTTTGCAGAGTTCAAGTCCGTTGATACCCGGCAACATGATGTCAAGAATAATCAAATCGAAAGAATTATTTTTAGCCATCTGGGCACCAATCAGTCCATCGGGCGCTACACTGACCGAAAATCCCTCACCGGTAAGGCCCCGGGAAATTACCGAGACCACATTTGGCTCATCTTCTACGATTAATAAATTCATGTTCATGGTAAAGAATCTAAAAAAAATCGGAGATTACAAGAAAAATATGGCTTTTTAACTCAAGAAAGACTTTCGACAACTCATTTACATCATGAAACCTTTCATTGCTGCTTTAGCATAATCGCCCCAATCCTTCAACGCGGTACCCAAAAAAGTCTTAAAACCTTCGAGATCCATTGGTTTTCCTTTAACAGGCGGTTTGACCACATCTGCTGATACTGGTACATCACTGACTTTAGTTGCAAACCAAGTGATGTTTTCATGCGGTAAAGCGACGCCAAGAATCATACCCGGAAGTCCGCTGAATGATTCCGGTCCACCAGGAACAGGGATTTTATCGGTATAAAATGCAACTACATAAATAGAATCCATCATTATTCCATTAGCCCTTCTGCAGCTGTATCCCAGAATGTCACGTTTCTCATCGGTAATTTTCCAGGTAAACTTCCTGGTTTTATCTTTAATCAAAAAGGTTTCTTCATACACTTTTTTTTGTGTGGTGCTTGTTCTTGCCGATAAATCACTATAAATGATATTAGATTGAAGCGCAGAAGGTTCATCGCTAAAAAAGTATCCCTGCGATGTAGTTTTAGCATCAACTGGTGTGAACAGTGTTTTCTGGTCTGAAAAATTCAATACACTTTTCAATAGTTTAAACTGTGGCTGGTTTTTCTTAAAGACATCAAAAGCTTGTTCATAAAAACTATTGGGTGTTTTGCCCATATTCTTCATGATCAGGGCATACATATTCACTTTCTTTTCATATTCAATAGTCCCCTGATGAATAAACCTGGCATTCTGTGCGGCCAATCTGTTTCCAAAACAAAGCGGCAGGATCATAAGAGTGATATAGATCAGTTTCATCTTCATTATTTTTGTGTTTTTCCGCCTCCCATTTTGTTAAAGTCCCAAATTAGGGAGCATAGGAAATATCTTTTAATAGTGGTGTAGTTGGTTTGGGTGATCATATTGCCATAAGCGCTTCGGTTAAAACCGGTATTCTGGTTCAAAAGGTCTTTTCCCGAAAAGGACAGCCGCAGATTCTCTTCTTTGAAGAACTTCTTGGTGATCGAAGCATTCCAGGTAAAACGGCTAAAGTTTTCGTTGAAGGATTCCGTCTTTCCTTTGAATTCATAATTCCCATCCGAGCCCAGCTCCATTTTAAATGGCAGAAAGACAGTAAAGGAAGAATTGCCATTAAATCCCCAGCCGTTATTGTTTAAGTTCTTTTGTAGAGAAGATTCGCTGGTGTTGTAATTGGGCCCCATGTTCAAGTAAAAACTATACTTTTTCTCTTTGTATTTGGAAACGTTGATCCCTCCTGAATAGGTATAAGATTTCGTTTTGTTCAGTTCCGTATTGGAATAGTTGTAAGAGGTATTTCCATTGGCATTCACATAGAAACCAAAGCTAAGGTCTATAGACTTGATTTTGTTATCCAGATTTGCATAGAAATAAAAATCAGAACTATTTTTGCTGGTTAGGTTGATAGACTGGTAAGTAGACTTACCAGCAGAATCCGTTGTTACATTGCTCACAATAGGATTCATCGTAAAGCCATAAGAGCCATTTACCCAAAGGTAAGTAGAACTCAAAACTTTATAAGAATTATAGCTCAAATTAAAACGATTGGTAAACGAAGGCTTCAGGTTTGGATTACCCATAGTAATGTTCAAGGGATCTGTATTTACGCTTACCGGCTGGATCTGATCTATCCGGGGTTGTGAGGTATTTCCGTTATAGTTAAAGCGCAGCGACTTTTGCTGGGAGAATTTATATTGATAGGAAGCCTGAGGACTCCAGTTTATGAAATTTCGGTGCAAGCTTCCATTAGTATATTCATCAAGCTGATTAAATTGGACAGCTGTTACCTTACTCCCAAAGTTGATAATGGTTTTGTCTTTATTGTAGTTAAAGATCAAGCCAAACTGATTGCTCAGCTGGTCAAGTTTGTAACGATTACTGTACACACTATCCAATATGGTATATTGTCCGGGAGCAGAAGGATTAAAGGATTTTCTATCCTGTAAGCTATTATTGATGCCTAAGCCATAGTTAAACAAAGCAGAAAAATAGGCAGAAATAGGTTCCGAGTAAGTGATATTGGAATTAAATACATTGGTTTTGGATCGGTTGGTCTTATACTGGTCTATAATTTTTGTACTGTCCGGCAGCAATATGCCCTGATCATCATAAAATTTATTGGTAGATTTTAAGAATCCATTACTTTCTGAGTTGCTGATGTTTTCTGTTAAATTTACAGATATGCTTCTTCCTTTTTTCTTAAACTTTCTGTTCCAGAAAACGGTTGCTTTAAAGAGTTTTTCATCGCTTTTATTGTCAAGGCTGCGATTACTCTCATTTAACAATACATCATTCTCTCTTCTGGACGAACCGATATAGCTGCTGTTCTTTTCACTATTTTTAAAAGTTGCCTCGGCAGAAACCTTTAAGGAAGATAGCGTGTCGAGTTTAATTTCATACTTGACATCTCCTTTTTGCCTGAAGGCATAATTGTTAAAAGATTCATCAGAATTGTTTTTGATCACATTGCCGGGAAGATTGTTTTGGGAAAGCACATTTTTGGTTCCATCTACATTCATAGATCCTATTTTGTAATTGGCATTAATGGATTCTTTATCGGTATTCCATTTTGCATCATAATGCGCACCGCCAGATCTAACCAGGGGAATCCCTTGTCCATCATATCTGCCGTCAAATGAATCCAGTCCGCCATCTCCGTCAAAATAAAACATCATGCCTCCATCGTCGGTGAATTCCATATTACCCGAGGTTCCATACTTACTATTATCTTGCCAGCCTAAACCAGTTTTTCCTGTATTGCCTAGGGTACCATAAGCAGAAAATTTCTTCTTTCCTTTAAACAGGTTAAACATTGCCTGGCCTTCATAATTTTTCTCGGTACCAAGCCCTGCATCTACTTTTCCAAAATACCCCTGTTTTTTGTCTTCTTTTAATTTGATATTGATCGTTTTTGATTTTTGGCCATCATCTATACCCGTAAAAGTGGCCTGGTCACTTTTTTTATCGTATACCTGCACTTTATCCACCATATCACCCCGTATATTTTTGGTCACCAAGGTAGGGTCATCTCCAAAAAACTCTTCACCGTCAACCAGTACTTTATTTACGGTTTGGCCTTGTGCAGTGATCTTTCCGTCTTTATCGATTTGTATGCCAGGCAGCTGTTTGAGCAGATCTTCTACTTTTGAATTGGGCTGTATGACATAGCTGGAGGCATTAAATTCCGTAGTATCTCCTTTAATTTTAATGGCGGTAGCTTTACCTTTAATGATTACACCTTGCAGCAGGTTGGCTATTAGTGTTAAACTGAGCTTTTCAAAATCTTTTTCCCTGTGCGTAGAATCCAGTTTGAAATTTTCAACATAATCCGCATAGCCTGGATAAGTAACCAATAGAATGAACTGTCCTGGAGAGAGCCGATCTATATTAAAGGAACCATTTTCAGCTGCAAAACCAAAGTTAACCAAGGTGGAATCTTTTGCGTTGAGTACGGATATACTGGAATTAGCAAGTTTTGCGCTATAAGCGGTATCGACTACAAATCCTTTGATCTGGTAGTTGTTGTTCTGCGCATGCAGGGAGAAAGAAACTCCAATAATGAGGAGTACCAGCGAGAGCATTAATTTTTTCATACAGGTAAATTGTCTTAACCAAATTAAGGTTATTCGTTTGTCTGGTCAAGTCTTTTAAGATCTTTTAACTTTTTTTAACATGTTGGAAAGTAGTAGGTTAAATGTGTGGTCGAGGGGTTTTGTTGGTGATGACACCGGGGCAGATGCATACCAGAGTTGGGGCAGATTGAAGGGAGATTCGCAGAAAGTACTGTTTTGTGGTTCTGATATGGTTCTGATGCGAAAGAACTGTGAATGTCGTGCTTTGAAAATATGTTTTGTGATTTCGCTGAATCTTGCAGATTCTGAGGCTCAATCATAAAAACATATTCTCTTGGGTGCAGACCGGGAGGGTAGCTAGAATGGATCTCCCAGGCTCCTCGCCTCATGCCTTCTTATTAGCATGGGATTCATTTCCATTTTTCTTAATGCCGAGATTAACACATCTCTGATTGAACTGGTATGGGAATTTCATGACCCATCCATTGGTATTGGGCATAAGGCAATCATTGTGGTTTGTGTGCTGTGTTTTCTATTGAAAGAAGATAAAATTAGTAGCTATTTGTGTCAAACAATGATAAAAGAGTGCCAATCAGTTCCAATAATAGTGCTTTAACCTACTCGGTGCCGTTACCTGCGGCTTGAATAGGGCATGATGCTCATTTCTGAATGGCTTTTACTAGCCTGGATGGAAAGATAGTGAGTACGAGTGTTTACTTTGCAATTTGAAATCGTGCCTCGGTGCATGGCACAATTTCCATGAGTACAAATAAAAAAGCAGCCTCGTGATCATATCGTGAGACTGCTTTTGAATAAATACCTTATTCTTAATAACCCGAATTCTGATGGAATTCTTTAGTTACATCTAAAGTAGACTGTGGAATAGGAAAAATCCTTCTAAAAGGTTGAGACACTGGTTTTGCACTGAAAGGCTTTTCGTATTTTCCAAAGCGGATCATTTGTGGGCGTCTGTAAAGCTCCCAGTAGGTTTCAAATGCAATTTCTCTGTAAAGCGTAGCTTCATCAAGTGAAGGGATAGCCACACCCGCGGCACCACCATAAAGAGATTCCCTGGTTCTTGAAGTACGCAGCAAGTTGATATCACTCAGTGCAGGACCAGTCTGTCCTTTACGGAAATAAGCTTCTGCCCTCATGGTATAAATAGCACCTAAACGAACTAACGGAATATCCACATTACTGGATCCATTACCTTCTTCAGGATCGAACTCATATTTAAATACACGAACACCGCGGTTGATCTGGTTCTGCGCAAATACAGCCTGTGTAGGATTGCTGAAATTCAGTTCTGGCGTAAAATCCATACGTGTACCGGTACTTTTTTCCATATACAGTTCAGAAACTTTGATCCTTCCATCGGTAGTCATTTCAAAACCTCCTGAAGATGTCAGTTTTGGTCCATACTGAGGGCCGGCTATAATACCTCTGTTGAAATGAAACCAAGGTAAATTATTGCTTTTAGGTACGATATCCGAAGCCGGAACACTACCTTCAGCATTGTTCATAAACCAGGTTCCGTCACTGTACTGATATTTTCTGGAAAATCTTGGGTCTTCATGATAACCATCCCATGTCGCATAAAATTCCGGAGACATACAGGCCGCATTGGTTCCCCTGTTTGCCGGTGAAGCTCTTTGGTTACGCTCCATGGAAACATAAGCGAAAGAGTTGGACCCATTTCTGATGTAATCGATTTTCTGTGTAACCACAAAGATCAGTTCCTGTCCTGCTGTATTATTGATCGAAAAGCTATCAAAATAATTGCTGGCCAAACGGAATTTTCCGGAATTGATGAGCAGAGAAGTATAATAAATTACCCTGTCCATGTCTGTATCGGTACCGTTAACAGCCTTCTCATTAAAATTAAAAGAAGCGGCATAGCGGTCTTTATAAACCGCACGGTTTAAATACATATTGGCCAGCAAGCCATAAGCGGCCTCTTTGGTAAACCTTCCATTGTGTGTGGACTGTTGTCCAAGACTGGCCAGATTAGGGATTAGACTTTCTACCTGCAAGATCAGTTCATCTATGGCAACAGGAGCTTGTTTAATTTCCAAAGGCGCATTCTCATTGGAAGGATCCCGGTAAGGCGCCTGTCCAAACAGATCGAGTGTAGTGTAAGTATAGTAAGCCAATAAGCCTTTTGCTTCAGCAAGATATAGAGTTTTTTCTGCGATGTTACTGCTGTTTACCGCTTTTATGGCAGTCAAAGCCCTGGTGATGCCGTTGGTGAGCATATTCCAGTTGTCGGTTACAATGGCATTATCAGGTGCCCAGGTAAATTCGTGCATAGACCTCCATTTCCCACCATCTCCCCAGTCACTTCCGCGGGTAGGGAGCAAAGCTTCATCTGTGGTGTACTCCTGCAGCGCAAAAACAGCACCATGGTCTACAAAAGTTCCTTTGCCCAGCCTGTCATAAGCTGCAGCTAAAGCACCTGCGGGGCTGGAGGCATCTTCGCCCAGTACCTCGTCCAATACCTTTTCATTGAGTTTTGTACAGTTGCTCAAAAAGAACACCCCCAACAGACACAAAATAGTTTTAAATAATTTGTTCGTCTTCATTTTTATAATTTAATAGTTGCGCCAAAAAGAAATGTTTTTGCAGTTGGATAGCTGGAATAATCAATACCTAAAGACTGGTTACCACCTGATGCTTTAGGGCTGTTGATCAATGGATCATAACCGCTATAATTGGTAATGGTCAACAGGTTTTGTCCAGTCACATAAACGCCCAAACCATGCAACCATTTCAGCTTATTAATTTTAAAATTATAGCCTAAACGGGCGGAGTTTAATCGGATAAAATCTGATTTTTCCAGATACAAGGTAGAAAGCTGTGGCGAATTGGCTGGATTTGCTCCTGAATCAAAATATTTCACCGCTACGTTTCTGTCAGAAGCAAGGTTGTTGATGTTCAATGCATTTAATCCAGTGTTGTTCACCAGATAGCCTCCCGTTTGTCCGATAATAGAGAAGGAGAAATCAAAGTTCTTATAAGTCATTTGGTTGTTGATGCCATAAGTGAATTTTGGTAATGCACCCTGGATGATCACCCGGTCTTTGTTATCGATCACGCCGTCATTGTTCACATCTTTGAAAATATTATTTCCTTTTGCATCAAATCCAATGTGTTCCAGCAAGTAAAATGATCCGGCTGCATAACCGCTTTTGTAAATGTTCGCAGCTACTCCAGACTGTCCCGGACCAGATATAGTACCTGATAGAATCTCTGAAACCGGAAGGTTTTTGATCTTATTGTTCAGTGTTGCGCCGTTCACATCTACAGACCAGGTAAAATCACGCTGGTCGATCAGCTTTGTACCCAGCATAAATTCGAGACCTTTATTGACGATTTTACCGTCAATATTTACCCATACGGTATTGGTAGGGCTCAACACCTGCGAAGGAATATTCAGGATGGCGTCAGTCGTTGTTTTATTGAAATAATCCAATGTTCCGTATAGTTTCCCATGCCATAAAGCGAAATCAAGCCCAACATTGTATTGGGTAACGACTTCCCATTTTAAATTTGGATTTGGTGTCCGGGTTACCGATACCCCATTTACAAGACCCAGATCGCTGTTCAGGTAATAGCCATCTGTAGGAGAAAGAGCATAACTGGCTTTGGTGATTTTATTCTCAACCTCCTGGTTACCAGTTTGACCCCAGCTGGCCCGTAATTTGAATTCTTCCAGGACAGGAATACTCTTCATAAAATTCTCCTGGGCTATGTTCCAGCCTAAGGCGAACGAAGGGAAGTATCCATATTTGTTATTCGCCCCAAAACGAGTTGAACCATCTGCGCGTAAGGAAGCTGTTAACAGGTATTTGTTGTCGTATGCATAGTTCACCCTGGAAAAGAAAGACTGCAGTTCATTCTCCTGTGCGAAACCAAATACCCCGGTTTGTTTACCTGAAAAAGCAGGGTTGTTTTCTGGTAAAACACCAGCATCTGCACCTGCTATCCCTTCAATATTAAAACTATTTCCTCCTCTTTCAAATTTTTGATAAGAAAATCCAGCCAGAGCCTCTATTTTGTTTTTTCCGGTCAGCAAGCTGTAATTCAGATAATGTTCCAGCAAAGTGCTTTTGGAATTCATATTGTACTGAACATATTTTCCATTTGGGTTAATGTCAGTCAGATTGGGAAAAATGGTTGTTTTTCTTTCTGCTGTAGAACGGTCCAGCCCCAGATTAAGTTTATATTCCAGGCCTTTGGCAATTCTAAAAGAAACATCCATATTTCCCAATACCCTTAATGTTCGCGTAATATCCCTGTATACACTGAGCAGGTAAGCAGGATTATAATGCGCGTTCATATTGAAGTTGGTATATTTTCCATTGTCATCAAAAACAGAACGGGTTGGATTGGCCATCAGGGTATGAATAATAAGCTGTCCGTTGGAACCACCATCATCACTTGTTGGAACACCATTATCTCTGGTCTCACTGGCGGTCAGGTTCACGCCAACTTTTAAACGCTGTTCATCCAGAAAGGATTCAGAAGCATTGATCCTTCCTGAAGTCCGTCTGAAATCACTGTTTTTCACAATCCCTTCCTGGTCCATTTGTGCAGCAGATACATAGTAATTTCCAGAATTGGTTTGTCTGGAAAAAGACAGGGAATTGTTCCTGGTTTGCGCTTTCCGGTAAATTACATCCTGCCAGTCTGTATTACCGCCATGATCAAAGGCTTTATCCGTTATTGCGGTGCGGTACTGGTCTGCAGAAAGTACTTTCAGCTTATGGGCTACCGTTGAAAAACCTATATATGAATCTGCAGTTAAACTTCCTTCTCCTTTTTTACCCTTCTTAGTGGTTACTATAACAACTCCGTTGGAACCTCTGGCTCCGTAAATAGCTGCAGCTGAAGCATCTTTGAGAACGGAAATGGATTCGATATCGCTGGTATTTAGAAAATTAAGTGGATTTTTTGCTTTTGAGGAACCAAAACCTACATTCTGGCCACCCGGGCTAACATCGTCGTTGGTTAGAGGAACCCCATCTACCACAAATAGAGGCGTGCTTCCGCTTCTGATGGAGCCGACCCCGCGAATGGTCACATCAACACCTCCACCCGGCTCGCCGCTGCTGTTTACAACTCTTACACCAGCAACTTTACCTTGTAGCAGGTTATCCGCAGATACCACAATCCCTTGTCTGAAGTTCTTCTCATTCAATTGGGTTACAGCACCGGTTACATCTTTCTTGGTTTGTTTTCCATAACCAACAATCAGCACTTCACCCAGCTTTGATGCGTCAGGATCCAGCTTAATCGTTAATATCGGTCCATCGATATTCACTATTTTGTTCTTGTAACCAATAAAGGATACCTCCAGTGTTTTAGACCTTACGCCTTTAATTTCAAATGCGCCGTCAGCATTGGTTACTACTGCATTTTTTGTACCCTGTTCTTTAACAGTTGCACCAACAAGAGGAAGATTTTGTTCATCAATTACTTTTCCTCTGATGGATTGCTGGAAAGTGTGGGCAGTAGCAGGTACTTTTTCTTTTTTATTTTTGCTGATCAATACCATCTTATCTATAATGGTAAATTTGAAGTCTGCTTCTTCAGATAGGTTTTCCAATACTTCCCGGAGCGGTTTGGAATAGGTTACAGCATACGTCTTTTTGTCTGCAATAACGGCTTCACTATAGCTGAATTTGTAGCTGGTTTGCCGGCTCAATTGTAAAAAGATATTTACAAGGGTTTCATTTGTTGAAATGATTTTTGTTGGCAAGGTCTTGTTAGCCAGTGTTTTTGCATCTGTGCTTTGAATAAAGAATAAAGCCAGCGCTAAAAAACATATTTTTTTAAGGTTTAAAAAAGTATATTTATAATGCATATTTAAGTTATTAATTTGTTTGATATCTTAATACTAACCGTGGTTGTTACAGCAACTGCGGTTTTTTAATTACTTACATTTATTCTTTCTCCATAGGGTCTTAGTTTTAAGTGTGTGATATAATTGATCTGATCCAGTATATTCTGAAGGGGTAATCCATCTTTGATGTAGAGTGTTATTCTTGTGTTTAGGATCTTTTCATTTTCAGTAGTAAAGCATACTCCATATTTAAAGCCCAGCAGGGTGAATACCTTATCTAGTGAAACCTGGTTAAGTTCGATATCTTTCTTATACCAGCTGTATAAGGACATATCATCAGTTCTCTGTTTTTTAAGGCCATCTGCACTCGTAAAAATTGCATATTCATTGGGTCTTAAAAATGTCTTTTGTTTTTTAGTGTACACGCTAACATGTCCGGTCACCACGGTAACTGTAGATTTGTTATGATCCAGACTGATATGGAAAGAGGTTCCCAATACCTTTGTTTTGATTTGAGGAGAGGTGATGATAAAAGGGTGGGAAGGATCCTTTGCAACCTTAAAAAATGCGTTGCCTTTCAACAGTTCTACTGATCTGATCTTACCGTTAAAATGCTCGGGATACCTGAATATAGAGTGGGCCGCAAGATAAACCAATGTACCATCGGTAAGTTTTATAGAATCCGTAACCGAAGCCGTGCGCATCAGCAATTCTTTGGGTTGCTGATGCGGAGATCTGAATAAAATGCCTAAGCCCAGTATAAACGTCAGTACTGCGGCAATAGCATATTTATAATAACTTTTAAAAGCGGCTTTAACAAGAGTACCTCTTTGGATGTTTTTGTAAATATGAGTTGAAATATCAGCTTTTGAGCCCATTTCTCTGGCATCCCATTTGGATCCGCTGTATTCCTGCTGCATAAAATCATCCAGTAGTTTTTTTTCTGCGGATGAAATGGTGGGCTCATTGTTTTTATCTGTGAGATAATCGAAGTAATGTGTGATCTTTTTTGCCATTGTACTTATGTTCGCCTATAAGTACCAAAGCAGGTATAAAAGTACTATCGATAATTGTTACGATATGATTAAGGTATTGTTAACATGCAGAAGTACAAAAAGACCCATCGGGATGATCAGTCCTGGTGTTTCCCCTGCCTGGATTCTTAACTGCTTTAATGCCGTGGAGATTTGGTTTTTTACAGTTTGTTTGGACAAGTTCAGTTCGGCTGCAATTTGCTCTATGCCCATCTCCTTTATTTTACTCATGATCAGAATCTCTTTTCTTTTTTCAGGAAGACTTTCCAGCAAGGTATAGAGTTTGTCCAGAAGCTCGGTTTCAAAGGTCGGAATATGATCGATAAAATAAGCCTCAAATTTTTCCTCAATAATAGAGGTATCAAAGCGCTTGTTTCTGTACTCTTTCAGTACCTGATTTTTGGCTGCCCTGAATAGAAAATGTTCTGTAGATAAAATTTGGAGGTCTGTTCTTCTCTCCCAGAGATTAGTAAAGATATCCTGAACGATGTTTTGAGAAATATGTTCGTCACGAGTCATCTTGAAACAAAAAGCATATAGCTTTTCCCAATGCTGGGTGTAAATACTTTCAAAAGTCTTAGAGGTTATCATATGCTAAACATGGGCTAAGATACTTGCGACGTGTTAAGCAGATGTTAGTGATAAAAAAAGAAATAGATTATCCTTACTTTTAATACACTTAATGCAACTCATGATGAAACAATTATTGATTCTGATTCTTCTTTTGTTTACTAATTTAATTTATGCGCAGGAATTAACAGTTTCCATTATTGGTAGTTCTGATTCCAGCCTGCATGTTCTTTACCTGGGGAGTGGCCTCCGTTATTTTGAACAGGAGAAAATCTATACACTGGATTCGAAAGGAAAAACTTCCATTATAAATAACCTGACTTCTCCGGCGATGATCAGGCTGACCAATAAAGGGGAGTCCAGTTTGGTTTTTCTGAAACCAGGTAAAAACCTGGAGATTTTTATAGGAAAAACGGATGGCAAACGCTTCTTTAAAGCCAAAGGAGCAAATGCAGCAGGGATCGAACTGCTACAAAATATTTCACATCCTTTTTATCAACAGAAGGCCGGGCAATATTATAAAGCAGATAGTTCCGTGACGGAAATAAAAAAAGTTATCATATCAGATATAGCGCGTGAAATTAAACCCTTTGATTCTTTATTAAGGATTAGGGAAATTGACCAGGATTTTTATAAATATATCCGTACTGATATCGATTATTACTATGCATCTGTATTGGCTACTGTTGTCTTTTCTCAATATTACCTGACCACATTAGACAAAAGCCATCCACGTTATAAAGCAAAACTTAGAGCTGATTATGAAGCTGAATGGCCAAAGATCTACGGAAAATATCCACTCAACACCTCTGCCATGGTTTTTCCGGATTTTTATTATTATGCATTTGATTATACCACATGGTATAACCTCATGTATCAGGCTCAAAAGGAAGGAAGGTATAACGAACCATTCAATGCTAAAAATAGGTTTAACAAGACCTATAATGGTTTCGCAGAAAACTTTAAAGGAACAGTGCTGGAATATCTTCAGGCAAGATATATTCATGACCAGGCCATGCAAAAACAGTATGAGCCTCAACTCCTGGAGCTCTATAATCGCTTCCTGAAATCTTATCCTGAAAGTGCCTATATCCGTTATCTGAGTCCGTTAATTGAAGATATTCATCGTTTTCAACACGCAGCAAGCCAATCACTGCAGGCAGATCAGGAACTACTGGCTAATGTCAATACCCTTGATGAACTGGTTTCCAGATTTAAGAATAAGCTTGTTTATGTAGATATGTGGGCCACCTGGTGCGGTCCCTGTAAAGCAGAGTTTGAATACAATCCTGGCCTTCAGAAATTTCTGAAGGCAAATCAAATTGAAATGCTCTATATATCGATGGATAAGCCGGAGGCCGATCAGCAGTGGCAGCAAAT
>NZ_QAIL01000175.1 GCF_003061025.1 Pedobacter sp. HMWF019
ATTTAATTCAATCACTATTGATATTAGCCGCATTAACAAATCTGTTGAGACGGCTTTTTATTAACAAATTGTTGTTCAGATGGTTCAAGTTGTAGTTGTTTTAAAAAAAATGTTAAATAATGTTAAAATATATTTGCGAGGGATTGAGGAAACGAATATATTAGGCGATTATTATTCACCTAAATTTAAAATTCATGAAAAAACTTCTACAAAGTTTGTTCGTGTTTATGCTTTTTGCAATATCTGCAATGGCACAACAACGGACGATTACTGGTACAGTTACAGGAAAAGAGGATGGCCTTCCTCTTCCAGGAGTATCAGTTAAGATTAAAGGGACCAGATCTGGTACAACCACAGGGTCTGATGGAAAGTATTCTATTTCAGTTCCTGAGGCAACAACTACACTCGAATTTACCTATCTAGGTTATATTTCTCAAAGTGCAGCAATAGGTGGTGGAAATTCTATTAACATTGCCTTGGTTTCTGAAAGCAAGGGATTAAGTGAAGTTGTCGTAGTTGGTTATCAATCTGTAAAGAAGAGTGATTTGACAAGTGCAGTTTCAATAATCTCGGGTAAAGAGGTGGCAGATAAACCAATTGCATCTTTTACTCAGTTATTACAAGGTAAGGCTGCGGGTGTTCAAGTAACTGCGCAAAGTGGTAAGCCTGGGGCGAATGCTTTTATTAGAATGCGTGGTACTGGATCATTAAAGGCATCTTCTGAACCTTTAATTATTCTTGATGGTATTGCAATAAGCACAACATCTTACAATATGTTAAATCCGAATGATATTGAAACGATTAACTTTTTAAAGGATGCGTCCGCTACAGCAATTTATGGTTCCAGGGGATCTAATGGAGTTGTCGTTATTAGTACTAAAACAGGAAAAGGTTCTCCAGTTTTAAGCTATTCATTTAGTTATGGTGTCGCAAATGCTCAGAAATTAAAGAATCTAACTTTGATGAATGCTCAGCAAAAGTTGCAGTATGAGTATGAAGGAGATTATACGAATCCAACATTAGATTCTATGATTATTACGCGGTCTAAAAATGGTAGTTTACCTGCTGGATCTACATTATTCAGTATTACTCCTGCGCAAAGGCAAGCGCTGTGGGATCTTGCAGCTTCCCGTGGTCAAGGTGATTGGAGCAAAGCGATGTTAAGGGATAACGCTGTTACCAAGAAACACGAGGTTTCCTTATCCGGTTCATCAGATAAGATAACGTACTATTTCTCATTAAATAAATCGGATAACGATGGAGTAGAACAGGAATCTTATTTCAATAAAACTGGAGGTAGGTTGAATGTAGAATATCAGGCTAAGGACTGGTTTAAATTAGGAACAAACATTGGTGTTACTCAATCAAAGGATAACACAAATAGAGAGTTGTTTAATGGACAGGCTTTATATACTGCGGCTTTATTATTGAATCCTTACGAGCCTTTGTATTTGCCTAACGGCGCTTATAATTATACTTCTTTGGGCCAAAATGCTTTAGAAACAGCTATTAATAATCCAAACGTATCAAATCGTATTGGTTCTTTTGCTACACTTTATGGAGAAGCTAAAGCTTTTAATCACCTTACATTAAGGTCTCAGTTGGGTATGAACTATAATACTTTAAATCAGGAGTATTATTTGAAACCGGGATCATATCTTGCTCAGACTCTAGGTTATAATCAAAAAAGAGACAACGGAAATACTGATTTTTTATATGTCTTTACAAATACAGCTAACTGGGTACAAACCTTTGGAGGAAAACATACAATTTCTGCATTGGTAGGAACAGAGTTTACGAAAGATAAATTTTATAGTTTCTCTTTAACAGCAAGAGGATTCCCTTCTTCTACGGTAAATACACTGGAAAATGGAGCGACACCGACTCAAGCTACAACTTCAAGAAGTGATTATGCAATGATCTCTTATTTTGCAAGTGCTCAGTACGATTATGATAAAAGATACTTTTTATCTGGATCACTGAGAACGGATGGGTCTTCCCGATTTGGAGCGAACAAACGTTTTGCGACTTTTTGGTCAGTAGGTGGAGCATGGGATATTAAAAATGAATCTTTCTTCCATGTTGATGAGATTAGTAATTTAAAACTTAGGGGTTCAGTTGGTACCTCTGGAAACAATACCGGTATAGGGAACTACGATGCCTTAGGTACCTATGCTTACAATGTAAGTTACAATGGTCAACCTGCTGCAAGTCCGGCTCAAATTGCCAATCCAGATTTAACCTGGGAGCAAAATAATAACTGGGATTTAGGATTAGACTTTGGATTGTTAAACAATAGAATTTCAGGAAGCTTTGATTATTACAACCGTAAAACAGCAAATCTGTTGTATCCTGTAAATTTGTCACTAACAACGGGTTTCTCGACTTTCTCCGGTAACATTGGTAGTATCAAAAATAAAGGAGTTGAATTGTCATTGACAGGGGATGTAATTCGAAATAAAGACATTACCTGGACTTTATATGGAAACTATACCCACAATGACAACAAAGTGACCGGTCTTTATAACAACAATGTGGCGGGTGATGGTACGAATGGTTTAGGATATTTGGACATTGGTCGCCCAGCGTTTAACTACTTCCTGGTGCAATGGGCAGGGGTTAATCCTCAAACAGGTAAGAACGAATGGTACGATAATGACGGGAACAAAACTGATGTATGGAGTAGTAAATATGCGAAGTTACTTGATGGAAAATCACCTCAGATTAAATATTACGGTAGCTTTGGAACCACATTTCGATATAAAGAATTTGATTTAGGAGCTCAATTCTACTACTCAGGAGGAAATTACATTTATAATATCATGTGGAATGTAGGGTCTTCTGAAGGAGAAAGTATAAATAATCAGCAATTTACCGACGCATTAAATTACTGGAAGAAACCAGGTGACGTTGTTCGATATGCTAACCTTAAAGATGAAGAGCAAAGAGTGACTTATGATTCGGATAAATATCTTGAAAAGGGAGATTACATCAGCTTAAGGGATATTACACTTGGTTATACACTGAAACAATCTATTCTACAGAAAATACATGTGAAAGGTTTAAGGGTGTATGTACAAGCAACGAACTTGTGGTTGGGAACTAAGTTTCATGGAAATCCGGAAGTAGGTCAGTCAAATGCTGAGCAGACTTCTGCTGCTACTCAGCTTACGGTTCCGGGCTTTGCTACATTATATAGCTATCCGCAAATTAAGGCCGTTACATTTGGTGTAAATGTCAAATTTTAATAACATAGAAATGAGAAAATATTTATATACAATGGCTCTTGCGATTGCCGCTTTAGGGTCATGCAAAAAGTCAGATTTAAACCTTTATCCTTATAATCAGGTTGAAACGACACAAGCATTTAATACGGAGGGAGACGTTACTCTTGCTGTTAATGGAATGTATTATGGAATCAGAGCTTCCGGTTCATATTATAATGGAACCTGGAATATTGTTGCGGATGTATTGGCCGACAATTTGATTTCTAGTCCAGCGGGACGCGGAACTTTGCTTAGCTATAGTCGTTGGTTACTAAGCCCAACTTCAACATATGGTTTATTTAGTGGAGGTTATACAATTGTTAGAAGGGCAAATGCTATTGTTGAGAATATTGATCGTTTTCCAGCAGGAGCTTTTCACGATAATGCAAAGGGCGAAGCTTTGGCATTGCGTGCAATGACCTATTTCGACATGTGCAGGGTTTATAGTAAAACTTATTTAAATGCATCTGCGACAGATTTCACCTTGCCTTATGTAACTACTACTGATGCTAAGAATATGCCTGCAAGTGAATCTGTAAAAGGGTTTTATGACAAAGTGATTGCAGACTTGAATGCCGCATTACCATTAATTAATGCAAACAATGGAGTAGGAAGATTAAATAAGGCTGCTGTTGCTGGCCTATTATCTAGAGTGAACCTGTATAAAGGAGATTGGACTGCAACAATTACAGCTGCTAACACGGCCTTAGGTTCTGCGCCGAGTTTACCAAGTATAGCGAATTTTCCATTAATATGGACAGACCAATCCAGTGATGGGGTACTATTTAAAGTAATAAATAACGCGGTTGATAACATAAACACTCAAGGTGTAAACTATTATCAGACACAGAATGGCGAAATTAAATCTGAATATGTTGTTGAGTATAACTTTAAACAGTTGTTTGCTGCTAATGATGTGAGAACGTCTACTTACATTAAAACAAGTGCTCTATCAGGAAGTCTTTATAATAATGTTGTTAAATATGCCGGAGGAACAGGTAAACCTGCAGGGGTTCAAGACGCTAAGGTGCTTAGAACTGCAGAGGTTTTATTGAATAGAATGGAGGCCTACTATCGGTCTGGAAATGAACCAGCAGCATTAGCAGATCTTAATTTATTAAAAAGAAATAGATACACTGGATTTAGTGATATATCACTAACAGGTACTGCCTTATTGAATGAGATCTTGAAGGAAAGAAGATTGGAACTTGCATTTGAAGGTGATCGGTTTTGGGATTTGAAACGTAGGGCCCAGCCAGTACTTCGTGATGGAACAAAAGGAGAGAAAGCAGATGGAACAGGTACTCCGTATTTTAGTACGACCTTAACCTTGCCGGTTGATGATCATAGATTTCAGTTGCCTTATCCTGTTGCTGAAACAAACTTTAATACAGCAATTAAACAAAATCCAGGATATTAATTATCATTCTTAAATAATAGAAGGGGTGCTCGTATTCTCGAGCACCTTTTTTTGTCCCTGGACTTATGTAAATTTTTATGGTGTGAAATTCCTAACAAACTTACGTTAATTTAAAAAGGGCCGAGATGAAATATGGGGGGAGTCGACGATATGTATTGGCCTTAAGAACGGGTAGTGAATCTCATCGAATCCAAAAAGTCTGTCCTGTTTGTCTACTCATGTAGACCAATTTTTCATTACATATATTCTGGTTCCTTGATCTGAAGCCTTGGGATAAGAAGGAATTGAAAAATCCTTACCTGATTTATAGGTAAGGATCTTAAAGGAAGTTCTTCTCAGTTATAAATTTGATTACTTCAAATAAGTAATGCTATTTATTTATAGAATTATAATAATTGATGATCTTCACTAGATCCTCATCATTTTTGATGTTTAGGTTGTTGTCGGATATATATTTAGTAAGGTTAAAGTCATTTCCTTTAAGAAGATTTCCCATTGATTTCTTGTCCTTTTTTATTTGCGTCATAGTATCATTTGTATACAAATAATATAGCTGAGCATTTGCAACACTCTTTACGGGGGCACTAGATCCGTAAGGAATTGTTTCCGAAACAATTCTTACTTCCTTTTTTAATAAGGTAACTTTTCCTTCTGCGAGGACTTCATAATAGTTCAATGCTGAGTATCGATCAATCGGAGGATATCCATTTTTAAAAAGGTGAATCAGTTGGTCGCCGGATTTTGGATCTGCCATTTGAAACTCTGAAACTTTATCTTTAAACCAATATGGTTTATTATCCTCTCCTTTGAAGATAATCTTATCTTTCGAGAGGTCGTAAATAAGGTCTGCACTAGCAATTTTTTTGTTATCTAACATGGTTACGGATCCTTTAACGAAATCTGGATATAGATAAATACCTTGAATATATTCAGGGGTTCCTTTCTCTGGCATAGGTGCGGAAACACCCAAATTGTCTTGTGTTATAAATATTTGTGCTTTTGCTGAAATTACGAGTAGCCCTAATGCCACTGTTGAAATGAAAATCTTCATAATGGAGGTTAAATTTTGGTTTTTATTTTATAAATATAAGATTTAAATTCTATCATGTATCAATA
>NZ_QAIL01000176.1 GCF_003061025.1 Pedobacter sp. HMWF019
AGATAGTTATATGGACTATTTTGAGCTGTATGGCTTATCCTTGAGTTTTAATCCGGATCCTGCTGTCGTTAAACAGAAGTTTTATGAGCTGAGTAAAAAATTTCATCCTGATTTTTATATTATGGAAAGTCAGGAGAAACAGGAAGAGGTGCTGGAACTGTCTACGATGAACAATAAAGCTTATCAGGTATTGAGTGATCCGCAGAAACGTCTGCATTATATCCTCGAACTGAAAGGTCTTTTGACAGAGGGAGAGAACTATGTGCTTCCTCAAAGTTTTTTAATGGAAATGATGGAGGTGAATGAAGCTTTGATGGAGCTGGAATTCGAACCTGATGCCGGAAAATTACTGGAGATTAAGGCAGAGGTGGATCTGATTGAAAAAAAGCTTTTTGATGAGCTTTTGGTTTTGACCTCTGGTTTTGAAACACAGGATGACGAGCAGCAAAAACAGTCTTTGTTGAAGATTAAGGACCTTTATTATCGCAATAAATATTTGCTCCGGTTAAGAGAAAGACTTGATAAATAATTGATAAAAGACCTGGCTATAGCCGGGTCTTTTAGGTAAAACAGGGCTTTGATCTCTTTGTGCAGTTAATTTCCGGAGATCAGGTCATGATTTATAAAAGCACCTGCTTTTGTGCCTGCGGCTACAGCGGATGCGACAGAGCGCATGCTTGTGGTATTGTCTCCTGCGGCATATATGCCCGGTATGGAGGATCTTTGGAATTCATCTATTTGGATATATCCTTGCACATTAACTTCACATCCGAGCTTTTCAGGGATCAGGCTGTGCTGTTCAAATGGGAGTTTGGCATATATAGCATCGAGCTGAAAAGTGCTTCCATCACTAAATTTCATGGATTGAATATAGCCCTTAAGATGCTGGAATTTCGTGATCTTTTTTTCTATTATAAATATGTTCTTAAGTGCCAGCTGATCTGCCTGTGTGGCTGTAATGGTAGACGGGCCATTGGTGAATATGGTCAGCTGGTCCGTCCAGTTATGGAGCAGCTGACTGAATTCAAAGGCAATATCACCATTTGAGAGCAGGCCAGTTTTTTGCCCTTTGTATTCATAACCATGACAATAGGGGCAATGGATAGCTGAGATTCCCCAGCAGTCATCAAAAGATTCAATTGCTGGCATCAGGTCTTTTACACCGGTTGCAAAGAGTATTTTTTTTGCAGTAAGATTTTGGTGGTCGGAGGTAGATATGATGAACTGTTCTTTCTCTTTTTTTATCTCTGTAACCCATGCATCCATGAATTGAACTGTTGGGTATTGCATGACTTGTTCTTTCCCAATTTCTGCAATAGTAGCGGGTGTTCTCCCATCTTGTGTAAGGAAGTTGTGAGAATGGGGTGTGTGGCGGTTGCATGGCTTTCCATTGTCTATAACCAGTACTTTTCTAATGGCTCTGCCAAGGGAGAGGGCTGCGGATAAACCAGCATAGCTTCCTCCAATGATAATGACCTCAAAGTTTTTAGTGTTCATATGTATAAATTTTATGTCTCATAAATGAGACATGGTTGTGCAAATTTTTTTACATTCCAATTCCTTTGCTAAAGGAATACCAGGCAAATTTTTTAACGCTGTTCCGGGCAATTGAGCCTATGGATTCTGCCTGAACTGCGGCGTTGATAACACTGCTAAAAAGGGTTAATATCCATTCTACAGTTAAATGTCTGCTGATCTGGCCGTTTTCCTGCAGTTGAAGTGTGATGCTTTTATAGTTCTCATACATGGCATCATATTCTGCACAGGCTTCATTATTAGCATTGTGCTGATGCTCGTGCCGGCTGTGGATTTTATTAAAAAAGGAATATTTTGCACCACAGTTTATTCCCGCATACAACATGTTTTCTAGCTGTACCAAGGGCGCTGTAGAGCTGTTCATGGCTTCTGACATTGATTTTCTGCATTTAACTTGCATATCTCTTTCGCAATGCATAACCAGGTCATTTCTGTCTTTAAAATAACGGTGTAATGTTCTTCGGGTTACTGCAGCTTTTTCCGCTACTTTTTCAAGAGGAGCTGAGAAGTCTTCATTAAAGATGGCTATTGCGGCGTCTATGATTTTCTGTTGCGTATCTGTATTGTTCATTATGACCGAAATATATGACGTATTTCTCAAATATGAGACATGAGTTTTGAAAATATACTTTTAGATGATAAAAGGGGGTGTGTTGATTGATGATAGAAATTTTTGTTTACAACAAAAAGCCTTAGATTTCTCCAAGGCTTTTACATATCCAATAGATGCCTATTGGGATAAATAATTTTTTTTAGCTTTGTTCAATTTCTTTTAAGCTATCCATTTTCTTGTAGGCCAGGAATCCTTTAATGTCCTCAAAGTGTTCCCGAACACGCTTATTTCCAAACTCGAATACTTTTTTTACCAGTCCATCCAGGAAATCCCGATCATGGGATACCAGAATCAAAGTGCCATCAAAATCTTTAAGTGCATCTTTGATAATGTCTTTGGTCTTCATATCTAAGTGATTGGTTGGCTCATCTAGTATTAATACGTTTACGGGTTCCAAGAGTAACTTGATCATGGCTAAACGGGTTTTCTCACCTCCTGAAAGTACCTTAACTTTTTTAGTGGTGTCATCGCCACTGAACATAAAGGCACCCAAAAGATCTTTAATTTTTATAGTACCATCGCTTAATGGAATCTGGTCGATGGTTTCGAACACCGTTAAGTTCTCGTCAAGCAGCGCAGCCTGGTTTTGGGCAAAGTATCCAATCTTGGCATTGTGGCCTATTTTTAAATCTCCTTCAAAATCGATCTCCTTCATGATGGCTTTGATCATGGTCGACTTACCTTCACCATTTTTACCAACAAAAGCCACTTTTTCTCCCTTCTCGATCACCATCGATGCTTTCTTGAATACAACATGATCGCCATAAGTTTTAGTGAGCTCTTCTACAATTACCGGATATTGGCCCGAACGTGGTGATGGTGGGAATTTCAATCGTAACGCTGAAGTATCTACTTCATCGATCTCAATAACTTCGAGCTTTTCGAGCATCTTTACGCGCGATTGTACCTGCAAGGTTTTTGAATAGGTTCCCCTGAACCGGTCTATAAATTCTTGGTTATCTGCGATAAAGCGTTGCTGTTCCTCATAAGCCTTCAATTGATGTACGCGACGGTCTGCACGCAACTGGAGATAGTGGCTGTATTTGGCTTTGTAGTCGTATATTCTGCCCATCGTAACTTCTATGGTGCGGTTGGTGATGTTATCTACAAAAGCACGGTCGTGTGAGATGACCATCACCGCCTTTGCCGAGTTGATCAGGAAATCTTCCAACCATTGTATACTCTCGATATCCATGTGGTTGGTCGGCTCATCCAGTAAGATAAGGTCGGGTTTCTTTAACAGAATTTTGGCCAGCTCAATACGCATGCGCCATCCCCCGGAAAACTCGGAGGTTTGGCGGGTAAAGTCTTTGCGCTCGAAGCCTAAGCCTTTTAATACCTTTTCTACTTCTGCATCATAATTGATCTCTTCGATCGAATAAAATTTTTCACTCAGTTCCGATACACGTTCGATCAGCTTCATGTAATCATCACTTTCGTAATCAGTACGGATAGTAAGCTGCTCATTCAGTTCATCAAGCTCTTTTTGCATCTGGTTTACCTCTTCGAAGGCTTTCATCGTTTCTTCAAAAACGGTCACCTTATCATGGGTGAGCAGATGTTGTGGTAAATACGCTATTACCGCATCTTTTGGACCGGTTACGTTCCCGGAAGTAGGTTTAGCCACATCGGCAATGATCTTTAGGATGGTTGACTTGCCTGCACCATTCTTACCCATGAGGGCAATTTTATCGTTCTCGTTTATCGAAAAGGTTACGTCGCTAAACAGGGTGGTTCCGCCAAATGAAACGGAGATGTTATTTACATTAATCACAGTATTGGAATATTGAGTTATTGGCAAAGATAAGGGAAAGAGACCGGATTATAAGGAGAGAAATAAAAGGGGGGTGGAGCGAGAAATTTGACATTATACGTAAAACGATTTGTATCTTTAATTCTATCTAAATACTGGTCGTTTTGACAGAGCTTTATCACTGTTTCACAAAATCATCGTTTAATTTAATATCCTAGATTATTGCAAGTGATGCGCTCGGCAGTGTAAACCTATTGCTGCAACCTTTTTTATTATCTTACGTCTTCGTTATATGAACAGATTTCTTTTAATAACTCTTTTTTTTCTTCCATGCGTTATAAAAGCGCAAAGTAATTCACCATCGATTGTTGATAGTGTTAAATCCTACTTAGATAAAAGTCTATTTATTATTGAGGCCAACGCATTAAATAGTAAAAATGTTAATTGGAAAGAATTGCGTGAGAATGTTTATCTCAAAGCTTCGGGAGCAAAGTGCTATGAAGAAATTCTATCCATTTATCCTTATATATTCGAGCAAATTGATGACCATCATGGTAGCCTGAAATATAAAAACAAAACATATAGCTGGAACAAAAATGATGGAATCCAAGTAAACGATATCATAAAAGTAGCTACGAAAAAATATTCATTTGTTCGTTCTGAAAAGATTGGTGAAGAATTTGGGTACATTTTGATCCCCGGGAACAATGATTTTAGGGGTCAACATATGGATAGCATTAGTAGAGATATCAAAAATACTATTGCCAAAATTAATAACAAGGATATCAAGGGATGGATCATTGATCTTAGAGTAAATACTGGTGGAAATATGTATCCTATGATTGCTGGTTTGGCTGAATTTATTGGTGAAGGGAGAGTAGGCGGATTTATCACTCCTAATCATCAAGCTGATGGTGATTGGATAATTAAAAATGGAACTTTTTATGTTGACTCCGTAAAAGTGTCATCCGTAAAGTATGAGGGCCATCCGGTAAAAAAAGACATTCCTATTGCAATTTTAATTAGTGGTAATACCGCAAGTTCCGGGGAGATGACGGTAATAACTACAATTGGTAGGAATAAATCAATTCTAATTGGCGAGCCAACCGGAGGGTATACTACCACTAATTTAGGATTTAAATTAAATGAATATTCAGGTCTTAATTTGGCTGTAGATTATGTGTCTGATAGAAATGGGAAGGTTTATCCTAAAAATATTGATCCAGACATTTTAGTTTTGAATGGTGATAATTTTGAAGTTCTTATTAAGGACCTAAAAGTCAAAAAAGCTATATCATGGTTAAGAAAGAATAAATAAGTCTACAAAAACCTAAACTGCCGCCTGTATGGGAGATGCTCCGCTTACTGGCATCTGTTTTTCTTATTTTCCAGTTAAGTGCGATAGCACCATCTTCAACCTTTTAAAAAGTTAGCTGGTGATTTTCATAGGTTGCAATAATAAGCTTATTTGTAAAGGAATTTGGTTCAGAGAAGGTCTCTTTATAGAGTCTAAAGAAAATTAGGTTAAGCAGAAATACATTGAATTCTATTTGACGCATCTTTAAGCCCGGAAAAGGCATAAAAAAACCGGAATCGATGTGTTCGATTCCGGTTAGTACCCAGCGCCGGAGTCGAACCGGCACGGTTTCCCACAGGTGTTTGAGACCAGCGCGTCTACCAATTCCGCCAGCTGGGCATTTGCTTTGTTAGCGGGTTGCAAATGTATAAAATGAATTATAAATAGCAAAATTTATTTTTAATTATCTTCTTTTAGCCTTTTATCAACATAAAATGGGGCAAAAGGCAATAAGGAAGCCAGGACAATCAGAGCCGATTTTCCTATTTTCCATTTGTTATCCATCCAGGCCATGATAAAAAAGGCAATGTAAAGTACGAATAAGAGTCCGTGTGCCCAGCCGGTGTATTTTACGGCCAGAGGAAGATCTGCAAAATATTTAAGGGGCATTGCAATAAAAATTAACAGAATATAAGAAATCCCTTCTGCAACGGCTACTTTTCTAAAGACGGATAATGAATTCATAATGGGTATTGATTTGCGGCTAAAATACAGTAATGCAAGATGCAAAAAGATCCTTTTTTGCTTTTTTACAATGCGTTAACCTGAACGCTTTGAAGTTCACATTTGATGATGAGCTATATTGCTGTTTCTCGTTTATAATTTAAGGTTTTTTTAGTTGGTTGTTTTTAGAAATCATATTCTATATTTGAATA
>NZ_QAIL01000177.1 GCF_003061025.1 Pedobacter sp. HMWF019
CTCCTTATCCTAGTAGTTAGATGGATAGTAAAGACCGTTAACAAGTTTCTCGCAAAAAAATAAATCCCTCCCCTCAAGTGATGAAATAAGCCAGAATTTGGCTTTAGGAGATATTTAATTAGTAAAATCACTTGAAGTTTTTTTATATATTCGCCGCTCTAAAAACAAAAAAATGAAATCAAAATTCACGCTCTTCATCTTGCTTCTAGCAATACTTGCGTCATGTAAAAAAACTACAAATGTTGATGTTACTGTATCCACCAGCGGAAAGCTTAGCTACAAATTGCTTGACGGCTCGGGTAAAGGATTACCAAATGTGAAAGTATCCTTATTTGACAACCTTGAAAACTACTACTACACTTCCAGGATCCTCCTCGATACCCGGACAACAGATCAGAATGGTCTTGCTGATTTTGGAGATCTTAATCCCAGAAACTATTTGCTTATACCTGATTCTCCAATGGTTAACAATGTAAAATATAGCATTCAAGATTATGTTCAGGTAACTGCTGGAAAGACCAAGATAAAAGAGGTTAAGGTTACAGATTGTGTTGGAACATTCACTTTTCTTATCAAATCTTATTTTACAAGCCTTCCTGCTAAAAATATTGGTATCCTGCTTATTCCGGCAAATAAATCTTTTTATTCTTCAACGGCAACACCTTATCTTAACATTGCAGATTATAAAGGAATTACTGACGACTCTGGATCAGCATCATTTAAAGTTCCCTCAAATAAAGAATACGTGGCTTGTATCTACAATACAACTACAAATGTATATTACAATTTAATCAATTCGATGACGGTTCAAACCAACGCTATCTTTAATATGCCTGTTTACATATCCGGTCAATAACTGGTTACCCCGACAGCATGTAGTTATCAAAAATCCACGTAACTCTTGGTTACCAACAGATTGGAATAAAAATTAAACACAAAGCGGCTTATAAATAGGTCGCTTTTTTTGCTCTACCAAAAGCGTAAATTTTTAACTTTAAAGTAGCTGGCCGTTAAAACTTAAAAACTCAAGAATAATATAACCTTTGATCATAGATTTTATAATGATGTCCGTTATTCAATAATGGATGAAGAAAAAAGCTTAAATAACATCAAAACAAAGGTTGAAGATAATATATCTAAAACAATTTGGAAAGAACATGGTAAAACCACAGACGACTGGGCAAGGTACGCACATGCTCACCATCTTTGGTATCCTACAACCGTATATAAAGATAACGAACCCTATGCCTATATTGTGAACACAGAAAAAACAGTACACGTCAAGCTTCTTGATGAAAGATTGTTTTGGACAGTAAGCATTTTATTTAAAAAAGGGAATAATGGCCTGATGTTTTTAAGTGAAGTTTGGATAAGGAGTTATGCTGGTAAAAATATTGAGATGTTGAAAGATCTCCTAAAAGATCAACATTTAGTTTTTACTCCTAAGGGAAACCTCAGTGTTACCACTGAAACCATTATTCGGGAGCCCTCATTGAAAATTGAGCGAGAGAAGAAACAACGGCGGTACAGTGGCTTATTGGCCATTCAAAGTTTTCCATGGAGAACTGAAGGCGAGATAAGAAGGAAAAAGACAAGATCAGCAGCGCTGTTAAAAAATTGACCTATGCTAGAAAACCTTATCTGGAGGATGATGTTTATGATTACCTGACTGACCAGATCTGCCTGTATTACCAGCAAAACTCTTCGGTATCAAATTAACATGTTTTTCACCCCCCAACTTGCCATTATATTGAACTGTTCGGTCATGAGCAGTTTACACGACTCATATTCCAGGAACTCCAACCACTCTCTCCGGTCTGCATCAAAAAAACCTGCACTTCTTTTCACACCTCAGGGCCTGAAGCTCTTCGCGGAAGGTCCAGTGTGAAAAGAAGTGCAGATTTTTTCCTTGCATCTTCCCCAATCTAGCATCTACCTAAAATATTTCCTTTATTTGTAAATGCCAGTTATCCGTTTAGAAACTATCATAAAAGCCGACCGAGGCATTGTCTTCGATCTTGCCAGAAGCATTGATCTCCATCAAATCTCCACCGCACACACAAACGAACGGGCAATTGCAGGTAAAACTTCAGGATTGATTGAACTAAATGAATCCGTAACATGGGAAGCTAAACATTTTGGAATTGTACAACACCTTACTTCCAAAATCACCGCAATGGAATATCCCAATTATTTTGTTGACGAAATGGTTTCCGGAGCTTTTAAGTCATTTAAGCATGAACATCTATTTGAGCAAAAAGGCGAGGGTACATTAATGGTGGATATTTTTAACTATACGTCCCCAATGGGAATGCTTGGTAAAGTGGCAGACCGATTGTTTCTTAGAAAGTATATGGTAAATCTGTTATTGATTAGAAACAAAGTAATAAAAGAACATGCAGAAACGCTCAATTTATAACCTCAAATAAACAAAAATGCTATATATCTCTGGCTGCTTTTTCTTTCCTGATCGCTTTCAGTGAATTATAAGTTGTAAATCCTGTAGCTGCAAATACAACAGGTAGGAATAAAAAAGCATTGATCTTTCCACCTTTAGCAATCAGTAGATATATACCAACAGCCAGCATGAAAGTACAACTGATAATTGTGAGGGTCACACTCGTTTTAAAAATAGATTCATTTTTAAGCAATTCTTCATTGCTCATATCCTGCGGTGGTTTAATAGCCATAAAGATCGATTAGCGTTTGTAGATGACCAAATATTGTGAGTTTAATCGAATTCTGCAAGACAAATAAAGAAATCCTCACCCTCTCCGGTCTGCATCAAAAAAACCTGCACTTCTTTTCACACCTCAGGGCCTGAAGCTCTTCGCGGAAGGTCCAGTGTGAAAAGAAGCGCAGGCTTTTTACTTACAATTTAACCCAGGTTCGAAACATAAAAACAACGTAGCATTTCGGCAATAAAGACGTTTATCTTCTTTCCCTAAAGTAAAGAATCGCAATAAATAAAACATTCCGTATTGGCCGTTGTATAATATATAGACAACTAAAGTTGAACATTAAAACAGTAAATCATGGGACAATTAAGCAATCGAACCATTGCCGTTTTATCAGAAAGCGGTTTTGAAGAAACAGAATTGACCAGCCCGGTGCAAAGGCTAAAAGAGGAAGGTGCAACTGTTCATATCATTTCCTCTAAACCAGGAAAGATACAGGCCATGAAAGGTGACCATCAGTGGACCATAGAAGTTGACGTGGATAAGACCATTAGCGAAGCCAATGCTGAAGATTATCAAGGATTAGTCATCCCAGGCGGGGTTTTAAATCCAGATGCATTGAGAAAGAATGATGATGCCATTGCATTTGTGAAAGCATTCTTTGAGGCAGGAAAACCAGTAGCAGCGATCTGTCACGGGCCACAGGTTTTGATCACAGCTGAAGTAGTAGAAAGCAGGAAACTGACCTCGACAAAAACCATAAAAATTGACCTGCTCAATGCCGGAGCAGAATGGTATGACAAAGAAGTTGTAGTTGACCAGGGGCTCGTTACCAGCCGTAGCCCAGATGACCTTCCCGCCTTTAATGATAAGATGGTAGAAGAGTTCGCAGAGGGGGTGCACCAGAATTAAACCTATTAAAGAAACCACCACCATCCCGGTCTGCACTCAAAAAACCTACACCTCTTTTCACACCTCAGGACCTGAAGCTTTTCGCGGAAGGCCCAGGGAGAAAAGAGGTGCAGGTTTTTCCCCCTTCACCACTTTAAGGGGACATTTTTTGGTTAACGAATTGAAAATCTGATTCAATAGTTTATCTACCGCATCTTCATACTTTTAATTATTACCTTAGTATTTCCAAGTACCGGGCTATTCTTCCTGCAACAAGACAGAAAGCAAGTATACTTATAGACATCGATTAATACAGCAACCTATATTATGCGTATGGTACAAGCTAAAAAAGGTAGTGCCTTAAGCTTTTCTAACGCCGTCCACCAATATTTCTACAGTGCTATTTATTCATGTGTAATACCGGATCACTCGCCGCGGCCTGGGCAATCACATCACTGTTTTGGGCAGATGTTACCAGCCAATTGTCTTTTTGTTTCACCAACACAACGGTGGCAATGTTGTCTTTATCACCTTGTTTGTTACCGCCGCGGTTAACTCCATCGGGCGGGTAAAAAGCGCCAACATGCGTTAGCCAATAGGCAATGGCAACATCCTTGGTAATAAACCTTACGGTAATGTTCAGCTCTTTAGCTTCCACTCCCTTTAAGGCCGAACTGATAAAGGCCTGATGGGCAAATTGCACTTCCTTTAAATTATGCCAGTGCATGCCCACCACATTGATCCAATGGCAATCCGGGGTCATGTATTCTTTCATATCACTGAAATCGCCCTTAGCCCAGCTATTGCCGAAGCGCCCGAGCGTTTGCTTTATGGCGGCTTCATCCGACGAACGGTTTTGCGCCTTAATGGTTGGGATGGTACCGGTGAGAACCAATAAAATAAAAAGCAGCTTTTTCATAAGTTTTTGATTATTGTTTAGCTAAACTTAGAGTTAAACTTCTATTGATTTCTGCAAAGTAGACCGTATGGGCATTCATGCGGCTATAAAGGAATTTAAGATAGATGAGATACTTTCATCGACGACGAACTCATCTGGTACGGCGAATCTGGCTCCTGGTCTATTTTAACGGAAATGATAGTGCTTTGTTTTGAACCGTTCGTACCTTTAACATCATGGCACAATTAGACTTTGTATTTTCCCGCAATATCCGCTGGCGGTTGTGCCGCCATATCACATTCTGGGCAAGCTGGTACTTATTTACGGTTTACCTGTACTCCTTTACGCCCTCACCCATTTTAACTAAACTCAATTTCTGGCAAAGGATAATCGTCAACCTTGGCGAAAGTTTTTGGTATATGCTGCCGGCCATGTTTCTGGCCTATAGTTTAATTTACCTTGTCATCCCTAAACTGGTTATCCCGGCTAAATATTTTAAGGTGATATTGTCCGTTTTCGGGCTTTTGTTTTTAACCGGTGGCTTATCCGCGCTGATTTCTTTAACTATCGTAGAACACTTGCGCCGGCAATACCTGCTCGGGCATCCGGGCTTATTACCCGGCATTGTTTCTACACCGTTTACCATACAGCTGTTTATGGCCTGGATCTCCGGCCTGCGCGGGAGCATTACCATTGGCGGCCTGGCAGCGGCCATTAAACTCATGAAGTACTTTTATGAAAAACAGCAGCAGGCTTTGTTGTTGGAACAGGAGAAAGCGGTAGCCGAACTCAACTCGTTAAAAGCGCAGCTCCACCCGCATTTCCTGTTTAATACCCTTAATAATATTTATTCGCATGCGCAGGACACCGCACCTTTAGCAGCTAACATGCTCATGGGGCTTTCCACTTTATTGCGCTACATGCTTTATTCCTGCAACGCGCCACTGGTGCCTTTAAAACAGGAACTGCAAATGCTGCTGGAATACATCGAACTTGAAAAACAGCGATACGGCAATCAACTGGAAATTGCCATCCAAATACCAGCGGTTGACCCTGATCTGATGGTTGCACCTTTGCTGATCCTTCCTTTTATAGAGAACTGTTTTAAACATGGCACAAGTAATATGCTCGAACACCCCTGGATCAATATTCAGCTACAGTTAGATGGTAAGGCCATGCACCTGAAACTGATCAATGGTAAAGCTCCGAACGCTACGCTACAAAGCGGTGGTATAGGTATTGAAAATGTAAAGCGACGTTTGGCGTTGTTATATCCAAACAGGTACGACCTGCAAATTATAGCCGAAGAGGAAATGTATATTGTAAATTTAAAACTGGAACTTAACCGGAAGAAGGAATATGAGCCTGCCCATTTATAATTGCCTGATCGTGGATGATGAACCACCGGCGCGCGAGGTATTAAAACGCTACATTCAAAAGTTGCCCATGCTGTGCCTGGTCGGTGAATGCAATAACGCCCTCCAGGTAATCCCTTTTCTTCATGCCAACCCGGTGGATATACTATTTTTAGACATCCGCATGCCGCAGTTGAACGGGTTGGAATTAGTGAGTACGTTAAGTAATCCACCAAAGATCATTTTCACAACTGCCTATGCAGAATACGCCCTTGAAAGCTATGACCTGCAAGCTACTGATTACCTGCTGAAGCCGATTAAGTTTGAACGCTTTGTGAAAGCAGTTAACCGGGCCATACCAAATTTGCCACCTGCACAAGTGAATACAGACCTACCGGCCGTTGAGGACAGCTATCTATACTTTCGTGCAGACCGCAAAATGATGAAAGTAATGCTTAAAGACATTTTATACATTGAAAGCTTGAAAGATTACGTGAAGATTGTTACTGATAGTAACCAGATAATTACCAAATATTCAATGGCAGCACTGGAAGCGATGCTGCCCACTACTGGTTTTCTGCGTATACACCGATCCTTTATCATTGCTACCGATAAATTGACATCCTACACTAACAGCAATGTAAACTTAGGTAGTATAACGTTACCTATCGGTAAAATGTACCAGCACGAAGTTTTTAGAAGATTACGGCCTACACCTTGATATGAGCATACGCTCATGAGATACAGTAAACTGTTTGCGCATGCCTTTAGTAATTCTTACTAGTATTTCCTTCGGGTTGCTAAAGCTAATCCACTCCCATGGCACAGACCTTCATTACCAGTTGTTTATATTTTTCGATTTTTCAATAATTTCTTTTATAAGCGAATTAAAATGATTGTTTAATCCAGTATAGGCATCTTCAAATCTCACTTTTCCATCATCTTCAAAAAGATATAATTTAGATTTTCCGACTTTCACAAGTTTTAAGGTAACCCATCCACCCTCACTCCAACCACTTGAACCTCTGTATTTACCTTCAACATATCTTTTAGCTTCAAAATCAGGACTGTTAATCCGAATTTTACCATCTTTAAAAAGAAAGGTTAATTTGTACGATAGATCATATTTAAAAATTTCTTTTCCAAGACCGTTAGAAAGCTTTATAGGTAGAACTTTATCTTCATACGCCGTTATACTAATGCTTTCACCTTCAACAACACTAAGCCCTTTTTGTGGATTTTTAAATATCGAATTAATGGCATTAAGCACATTTTTATATAGATCTTTTTGTTTTACGTTTGGAACATCCACAACCCTAAAATCCTTATTATCACTAGAAACAAATCCATTCGGAGTTAGGTTAAAATATTGCGCGAAACATAACTGTGTGACAAGCAAGAGTATGGCAATACTTAGTATTTTTTTCATGTTAATAATATTTTATAACCTCATCAGGTTGTTTTAAATGCAGAATTGCTTACCGTTTTAGAGCACTAAACTAATAAAAATAAGGTAAAATAAGCAAGCCCTCGAGGGTAAAAATGAATAAAATCAACCCGTTTGGTAACTTATTTCATCCCGATTGTTTCGGTGATTGCAAACTGATTTTTAAATTATAGCTTTGAATTAAATGCACCTAAAGGCTTTACCAGAGAAATGCTGTTACGGGAAATCAGCAAGCATTACTACCAGTTTTATCAAGAGGAAGAAAAAACAGCCAAAATCAAAACGGTTCACTTAAGGAAAGGATAGAACTGTTCACACCTTGCATACAAACTTTTATTCCATCTGATTAACGTACTTTCTTTTAATCAGAAATTCTGTCAATATTTTTATCCGGTTATCCAAGGCAACCTGAATCTCAAAAGTCAAGTTCATTCTCGGATGTGTGTCGTTTCCATTATAAACCAGGACAGCTTTAGTGAGTTTGTCCTTTCTTTTGCTATCCAGGTTTTTGTCTAAAGAGAATTTCACAGAAGGAAACTTGGTATTAAAATATAGATAGGTAGTATCATTATAACTATCATCTGGCTTGTTCTTTGGAACATATACCTCTACAAGTGAATTCTGGTCCTTCTGATGTTTCTCTTTAAATACATCGTTATCGCCATAAAATAATCCCTCGGTATAGGTAAACAACTCTTTGTTTATATGTTGAATATTTACCTGAGTTGGTGACTGATCATCCAGGCCAAAAAACTGCTTGCCCAGATCTTCTCCCTCTTTATAAATAATATACCGATAAGCATCTATTTCATTGCTAATCTCGGTTTCAACGGTAATAGTATCTCCTGAAGTGTGTTGTTTATCAACAGTCTTAAAAACTGGAATTTCATATACAACAATATCACCCTTATAGTAGATATTTACAGACCCCCCTATCTTTTGTTTCTTTTGTCCTGGAGGTATAATCTCTGCCTGAAAGGCATATTTAATAGCGTTCATCGAATTTTTGGTTTGTCCGAATAATTGTAATGTTAAAAAGGAGTTTAACACTCCTAATCCGAACATTACACCCGCTGAGGATATAACGGCACTTTTGAGAAAACCTTGTCTGTTCATTGAGGTTAATTAATCTGAGAATGAGCGTTTAAATATTATTAAAGCAACATTTAGCTTTAATAAAGACTGCAAAAATATTTATTTAGAAACATTCTATCAAGAAAGAAAAACAGATAAAACCATATATAAAGGTCTTTCAAGCAATTAAAAATTATCACAGCGTAAACAGAAAGATCGGGTGATAGTGTAACCTTAAAAATCTAAACCAACACACAAATATAAAGACATCTAGACATACCAATAT
>NZ_QAIL01000018.1 GCF_003061025.1 Pedobacter sp. HMWF019
AATGAAACCTGCGCAGCAAGCTTCATTACAATTAAAATTAAATTAATAGAACCAATGAAAATGACAAAGAAAGCAATAACCTTAGGTTTAGGTTTAGTAGTGATGGGTTCTGCCTCTTTTGCTCAAAGTTTAACTGATGCAAAGAAGGCGATAGATGCCGAACAGTACCAAAAAGCGACTTCGATGCTTAAAGCGCTCGTGAATTCTCAGGCCAGTAAAGGTGAAAATTACTACAACCTGGGTGAAGTTTACCTGCGTACAGATTACGTGGATTCTGCAAGAGCCGTTTTTACAAAAGGGGTTACCGCTGATCCAAAGTATGCATTAAACTACATTGGTTTAGGTGAAGCTGACCTGGCTTCTAAAAATGCAGCTTCAGCAAAAACTAACTTTGATAAAGCCATCGAGGTTTCTTCAAAGAAAGACTACCTGCCATCGATGTATATCGGTAAAGCCTATACCGCGGCAGGTGATTACACTTCAGCTCTTCCATTTTTGCAGAAAGCAGATGAGTTAGACAAAGATGACAAAGATGCGGAAACTTTCATCGCATTGGGGGATTATTACGCAGCTCAGAAAAAGAACTCTGAAGCGTTGCAAAATTATATGCGTGCGCTGAACATCAACGAAAACCTTTTAAGAGGTACAGTTCAGATTGGCCGTATGTACAAAGAATCAAGAGCATTTCCTGAGTCTGAAGAGCGTTTAAAAGAAGCGATTACTAAAGACCCTAATTATGGTCCTGCTTACAGAGAGATCGCTGAGCTTTATATGCAGTGGGCGAACTTTGAGCCGCAGAACTTTGATGCAAAAGCAGCATTGGCTTTAGAGAACTACAGAAAGTATCTTGACCTGACGGATAAATCATTCGAATCTAAATTGCGTTATGCACAGTTCTTATTCTATGCTAAAGATTATAAAACTTTAGAACAAGTAACAGCAGAACTGGCTACAGTAAGTCCTAATGACCCCAAATTGCCAGTTGTATTAAGGATGCGTGGTTATTCAGCTTATGAGAATAAAAACTATCCTCAAAGTTTACAATACATGAACGATTTGTTTGCTAAAACTACAGATACTTCACGTTTGATCGCAACTGATTACCTGTATTTGGGTAAGGCATTGCTTCAATCTGGTAATGATAGCTTAGCCCTTAAAAACATCACGAAAGCGGTTCAAAAGGATTCTACAAATGTGGATGCGTTGGAAGATGTAGCATTGGTATTGTTTAAAGCTAAGAACTATGCAAAAGCAGCGGAGGTGTATAAATCTGCAATTAAATTAAATCCTAATGGTAAAGGTTCTTTAACGAATTACTACTATTTGGCAAATGCAAACTACTTTAACTATGCACTTGCAGATAGAGATAAAAAGAACCCGAGCAAAACATTATTGGTTGAGGCTGATTCAGCACTATCAGTTTTGAATAAAAAGAGTCCGGAGTTTACTTTGGCTTATATCCTTCGCGGACGTATCGCTCGTTTTGAAGATGATCAGAACAACCCTAAAGGTCTTGTAATTGCTCCTTTTGAAGAATATTTGAAATTGGTTACTGTAACTAAACCTGAATTGGCACAATCTCCGGCAGAGGCTAAAAACCTTGTTGAGGCTTATACAAATCTAGGTTACGCCTATACACCAACAGATAAAGAAAAAGCAAAAGATTATTTCAATAAAGCTTTGGCTATAGATGCCCAGAACGCAAATGCGCTTGAAGGTCTAAAATATTTAACTGCTCCTGCAGCTAAGCCAAAAGCACCAATCAAGAAAAAATAATCAGTATAAATAACTATTATTGAAAAGGCAGGGTTGTTATCCTGCCTTTTTCTTTTAATTTTGTACCAAATTTATATTATGGAAACGCAAAGTATACCTTCAGATTTTCTCCCTATTATATTCCAGGTTGTTGTAGCACTTGGTTTTGTGGTCACGACGTTGATCGCAACGCATTTGCTTGGCCCTGCGAGGAAAACAGAAGATAAGTTATCTACTTTCGAAGCCGGTATTAAGGTGGTGGGTAATGCCAGACAACCTTTTTCCATTAAATATTTCCTGGTGGCCATTCTGTTTGTTCTGTTTGATGTGGAGGTGATTTTCATGTATCCATGGGCAGTGAACTTCAGAGAGCTTGGATCAAGGGGAATGATTGAAATGTTCATCTTTATGGGGACTTTACTGCTGGGCTTTATCTATGTATTGAAGAAAAAAGTACTGGATTGGAACTAATTATTTAGATTGGTTCTAAATGCAGGAGTACACTCCAATTCCTTCTAAAATATTGTAAATTTGTGGTTCATTCTTTACCTGAATGAGCCCTTTTTGTTTATATCATGAGTGACATCAATATAGTAAACGCGCCTCCAGGCATTGAAGGATCTGGCTTCTTCGCCACCTCTTTAGATAAAGTTATCGGCCTGGCACGTTCCCATTCCTTGTGGCCATTACCATTTGCAACTTCCTGCTGCGGAATTGAGTTTATGGCAACCATGGGTTCGCATTATGATTTCGGACGTTTTGGTTCCGAACGTTTAAGTTTTTCCCCGCGTCAGGCAGACCTTTTAATGGTGATGGGTACCATCGCCAAGAAAATGGCTCCGGTATTGAAGCAGGTGTATCTGCAAATGGCAGAACCCCGCTGGGTAATGGCCGTTGGTGCCTGTGCGTCAAGCGGAGGTATTTTTGATACTTATTCTGTTCTTCAGGGGATCGATGAGATCATTCCGGTTGATGTATATGTTCCGGGCTGCCCGCCAAGACCCGAAGCGATTTTAGATGGTTTTGGTAAAATACAGGAGCTGGTTAGAAATGAATCTTCAAGAAGGAGGAATTCTGATCAGTATAAAGAGTTACTGGCTTCATACGGAATATTATAATGGCTGAGAACAAGAATCAAGAGCTGATCCAGGTGCTGACTGAAAAGTTTGGCGATAAAATCATTGGTGTTCAGGAACCTTATGGCCTGCTGACCTTTGAGACCACAAAAGATGTAATCTCTGAAGTTTTGAAATTTCTTAAAGAAGGTGAAGCGACGAACTTCAATTTCCTGACCGATATTACAGCTGTTCATTATCCGGGTAAGAAACACGGTATCGCAGTGGTATATCACCTGCACAGCATGGTGAATAAGGTAAGGGTAAGAGTGAAGGTGTTCATCGACGAGCAACATCCAGGCATTCCTACAGCAACAACGTTGTGGAATGGTGCCAATTGGATGGAGAGAGAAACTTATGACTTTTTCGGGGTTAAATTCGAAGGCCATCCGGATCTGAGAAGAATATTGAATATGGACGACCTTGGGGTACACCCGATGCTGAAACAATATCCTTTGGAAGATCCAAACAGAGTGGATAAAAAAGACGAATACTTTGGTAGATAGAATATATGAATAATCAGCCGGTATATACAGATAATGACCCACAGAGTGAGCTGGTCACCCTAAACTTAGGGCCAACCCACCCAGCTACACACGGGGTATTTCAAAATGTTCTTCAGCTGGATGGCGAACGTATTGTGAGTGGAGTTTCTACGATCGGATACATTCACCGTGCTTTTGAGAAAATTGCAGAACACAGACCTTTTTACCAGATCACCCCCCTTACAGATCGTTTGAATTATTGTTCTTCACCGATCAATAATATGGGCTGGCATATGACAGTAGAGAAATTACTGAACATTGAGATGCCTAAACGGGTAGATTATCTGCGGGTAATCATTATGGAGCTGTCCAGGATCTCTGACCATATCATTTGCAATACGATTATTGCACAGGATACAGGGGCTACAACAACCTTCCTTTACTTATTTCAGTTCAGGGAGCATATTTATGAGATCTATGAGGAGATTTGCGGAGCACGTTTAACAACTAATATTGGTCGTATAGGTGGTTTCGAAAGAGATTTTAATGATATCGCTTTTGCGAAGATCAATAAATTCCTGAAAGAATTTCCTGTAGCATTAAGAGAGTTTGAAAACCTGTTGAACAGGAACAGAATTTTTATTGACCGTACAGCGGGTGTGGCAAAGGTAACTGCAGAGACGGCATTGAATTACAGCTGGTCTGGTCCTTTATTAAGGGCTACAGGTGTAGATTATGATGTCCGGGTAAGTGAACCTTATTCTTCTTATCAGGATTTCGATTTTGAAGTGCCTGTTGGTACCAGTGGTGATATTTATGACCGTTACCTGGTCCGTAATGAAGAAATGTGGCAGAGTGTACGTCTGATTGAACAGGCTATGCAGAAACTGAAGAATGAACCTGCGGGTATTTTTCACGCGGACGTTCCGGATTTCTATTTGCCGGCTAAAGAAGAAGTGTACAACAATATGGAAGCATTGATTTACCACTTCAAGATTGTGATGGGAGAGATCGATGCACCAAAAGCAGAAGTTTACCATGCTGTTGAAGGTGGTAACGGGGAACTGGGCTTTTACCTGATCAATGATGGTGGAAGAACGCCTTACCGTTTGCACTTCAGAAGACCAAGCTTTATCAATTATCAAATGTTTGCGAAAATGAGTGAAGGTATGCTGTTGTCAGATGCCATCATCAATATGAGTAGTATGAATATTATAGCAGGAGAATTAGATGCTTAGAGTAGAAGAACAACAACCTGTAGATTTCTCATCGGCTTTGCTGGCAAAGTTTGATGAGATTGTAAAAAGATATCCTGAAGGTAAGCAGAAATCTGCTTTGCTGCCGATTTTGCATGAAGTACAGGCCGAGCAGGGCTGGCTGAGCACCTCGGCGATGAACAGGGTAGCAGATTACCTGGATATTCAGGATATCGAGGTCTATGAAGTAGCATCTTTCTATACCATGTACTTCTTAAAACCTCAGGGCAAATATATGCTGGAGGTTTGCCGTACGGGACCTTGCTGTTTAGTTGGGGCTGAAAAGCTGATGAACCATATTGAGCAGAAGCTTGGGGTTAAAGAAGGAGAAGTAACGCCTGATGGCTTGTTCAGCTGGAGGGGTGTAGAGTGTCTGGCCGCATGCGGTTATGGACCGGTTTTACAGATTGGCCCCGAATATACATTCTATGAGAACCTGAATGAACAAAAGGTAGACGATTTAATAGAGGACTTACGTAAGAAATAATGGCCCGTAAACTATTATTAGAACATATCAACGTACCCGGCATCAATACTTTTGATGTGTACCGCCAGAAAGGTGGTTACCGCGCTGTGGAAAAGGCTTTGAAAATGACCCCGGACGAGGTTGTGGAAGAAGTAAAGAAATCAGGATTACGCGGTCGTGGTGGTGCAGGATTCCCTACGGGAATGAAATGGAGCTTTCTGGCTAAGCCGGAAGGTGTGCCACGTTACCTGGTTTGTAATGCGGATGAATCTGAGCCTGGAACCTTTAAGGACAGGTATCTGATGACCTATATTCCTCATGCTTTGATTGAGGGAATGATCGTATCCAGCTTTGCACTTGGCGCTAAAACGTCTTACATTTATGTAAGAGGGGAAATGATGCCTCAAATCCGTATTCTGGAAAGAGCGATTGCTGAAGCAAAGAACGCGGGCTTTTTAGGTAAGAATATTTTAGGCTCAGGTTATGACCTGGAACTATATGTTCAGCCAGGAGGCGGCGCCTATATTTGCGGTGAAGAGACGGCTTTATTGGAATCTTTAGAAGGTAAAAGAGGAAACCCGAGGATTAAACCTCCTTTTCCTGCGATTGCCGGATTATATGGCTGCCCTACGGTAGTAAATAACGTAGAATCAATTGCGGCTACAGTTCCGATCATCAACGATGGTGGCGAAGAGTATGCTAAAATTGGTATAGGCCGCAGTACCGGAACCAAACTGATCTCTGCTTCAGGTAACCTGGTGAGACCGGGTGTCTATGAAATTGAGTTGGGTTTACCCGTAGAAGAGTTTATTTATTCTGATGAATATTGTGGGGGTATTGCCAATGGAAAAAGACTGAAGGCTACTGTGGCCGGAGGTTCTTCTGTTCCTGTATTGCCGGCTAATTTAACTTTAAAGTTAGCGAATGGTGATCCAAGACTGATGAGTTATGAATCTTTATCTGAGGGTGGTTTTGCTACAGGGACCATGATGGGATCTGGTGGTTTTATTGCTTTTGATGAGGATCAGTGTATCGTTAGAAATACCTGGAACTTTGCAAGGTTCTATCACCATGAAAGCTGCGGACAATGCTCCCCTTGCCGTGAAGGTACTGGATGGATGGAAAAGGTATTGCACCGCCTGGAATACGGACATGGTAAAATGAGTGATATTGACCTGTTGGTGGATGTATCCAAGAAGATAGAGGGAAATACCATCTGTCCGTTGGGAGATGCAGCAGCATGGCCGGTAGCGAGTGCCATCAGACATTTCAGAGATGAATTTGAATGGCATGTAAAAGAGCCGGTTAAATGTCTGGATACAAATTATGGTTTGGCTAATTATGCCAATCCGATTGCGAAAGCAGAAGTGACTACTGAAAATTAAAGAATAGCTGCAACAATGAGTGATAAAGTTAAGGTAACCATAGACGGGATAACTGTTGAAGTAGATCCTGGTACGACGATCCTGAATGCTGCAAGGCAAATTGGGGGGGATATTGTACCTCCGGCAATGTGCTATTATTCCAAGCTGGAAGGCAGCGGAGGTAAATGCCGTACCTGTATTGTTAAGGTAAGCAAGGGCTCTGAAAAAGACCCGAGACCGATGCCTAAACTGGTGGCTTCCTGCCGTACAACGGTGATGGATGGTATGGAAGTGCAGAACATTACTTCTCCGGAGGTTTTGGAAGCCCGCAGCGGGGTTGTAGAGATGTTATTGATCAACCACCCGCTGGATTGCCCGGTATGTGATCAGGCTGGAGAATGCGATTTGCAGAATCTGGGCTATGAGCATGGCTTGCAGAAAACAAGATATGAATTTGAGCGCCGTACTTTTGAGCGCATCGATATTGGCGATAAGATCCAGTTGCACATGAACCGTTGCATTTTATGCTATCGTTGTGTATTTACTGCAGATCAGATCACCAATAAACGTGTTCACGGTATCTTAAACAGGGGTGACCATTCAGAGATTTCTACCTATATCCAAACGGCTGTAGACAATGATTTCTCCGGAAACGTGATTGATGTTTGCCCTGTAGGTGCATTAACAGATAAAACGTTCAGGTTTAAAAACAGGGTTTGGTTTACTAAGCCGATTGATGCACACCGCGACTGCCCGACCTGCAGTGGTAAAGTAACGCTATGGTATAAGGGAGAAGATGTACTGAGGGTAACTGCCCGTAAGGATGTATATGGTGAGGTGGAAGAGTTCATCTGCAATACTTGTCGTTTTGATAAGAAAAAGACTGCAGACTGGGTTATTGAACATCCTACGCACATCAGTGATACTTCGGTGATTTCTTCTAATCACTATGAAACCATGAAACCTTTACCTGTAATTCAGGACAATCCTAAATTGCAGCTTGCAAATAAAATAGAACTAGAAAAAACCACTAAATTCTAATGGATATCTCGTTTGTTATAGAAAAATTTATACTGGTGGCGATCATTTTCGGGATCAGCTTACTGATTGCGATGTATTCCACGTATGCTGAAAGAAAAGTGGCCGCATTTTTACAAGACCGTTTAGGACCAGACAGAGCAGGTCCCTTTGGGATTTTACAGCCGCTTGCGGATGGGGTAAAGATGTTTATGAAAGAGGAAATTATTCCTGCAAATTCCAGTAAATGGCTGTTTATGGTTGGACCTGGTCTGGCCATGCTGACGGCCTGTATCGGTACAGCAGTAATTCCATGGGGATCACCGATCACGATAGGTGGCCGTGTCATTCCTTTGCAGGTAACAGACATCAACGTAGGTATTTTATACATTTTTGGTGTGGTTTCTTTAGGGGTTTACGGTGTAATGATCGGAGGCTGGGCATCCAACAATAAATACTCATTATTGTCTGCGATCCGTGCGGCTTCTCAAAACATCAGTTATGAAATTGCCATGGGTTTATCCATTATCGCTTTATTGCTGGTAACGGGTACCATGAGTTTAAAAGAAATTACGGAACAACAGCATGGCTGGCACTGGAATGTGCTGTATCAGCCGGTTGGCTTTATTCTGTTTATGATTTGTGCTTTCGCCGAAACCAACCGCGCACCTTTCGATTTACCGGAATGTGAAACGGAGCTGATCGGTGGATACCATACGGAGTATTCTTCTATGAAACTGGGCTTTTACCTGTTTGCAGAGTACATCAATATGTTCGTGTCTTCGGCAGTAATGGCCACGCTTTATTTTGGAGGATATAACTATCCGGGGATGGACTCCATGGCGGTATGGCTTGGACCAACCTGGGCACCGCTTTTTGGCACGTTCATCTTCTTTATGAAGATCTTTGCATTTATATTCTTCTTTATGTGGGTGCGCTGGACCATTCCGCGTTTCCGTTATGATCAGTTGATGCATTTGGGCTGGAAGATGTTAATTCCACTGGCTATTGCGAATATTATTGTCACAGGACTTGTGATTGCTTATATAGAAAAGTTTTAACTCCCGCGCAGCGGTAAAAATAAAAGGAGGTTTAATGGAACCATTAACCAGTAAAAAGAAAGTATTAGAACAAAAGCCCTTAACGTTTGCAGAGCGTATGTATCTGCCGGCGATTATGAAAGGGATGTCTATCACCATCAGTCACTTCTTTAAAAAGGAAGCTACGATACGCTATCCTGAGGTAGAAAGAGAATTTTCGACCAACTTCAGGGGAATGCACTCCTTAAAAAGAGATGAAGACGGAAGGGAACGCTGCACGGCCTGTGGTCTATGTGCATTGTCCTGTCCTGCAGAGGCGATCACTATGATTGCTGCTGAACGTAAGCCAGAAGAGAAAGAACTGTACAGAGAAGAAAAATATGCAGCAGTGTATGAAATCAATATGCTGCGTTGTATTTTCTGTGGTTTATGTGAAGAGGCTTGTCCTAAAGAGGCCATTTACTTAGACGGACCTATTGTTCCGGCTGATTACCTGCGTAAGGATTTCATTTACGGAAAAGATAAACTGGTAGAGGCACCATTAGAGAAAAAATAAATAGTTTAATACATTTGTCGCTTTTAAACGGCTTTAAAACAAAATAATAAATGGGTACATCTGTATTCTATGTAGTCGCAGCTTTAAGCATCTTCTTTTCACTGATGGTGATCTTTTCGAAGAACCCGGTGCACAGTGTGCTTTACCTGATCGTTACTTTTTTCACCTTCACGGTTCATTACGTTTTATTGAACGCGCAATTTCTCGCCGTAGTGAATTTTATCGTGTACATGGGGGCCATTATGGTACTTTTCCTTTTTGTACTGATGCTATTGAACCTCAATAAGGAAAACGAACCTTCCAAATCCAACCTGATCAAGGTGGTGGGGATCATTGCCGGCTGTTGCCTGGTGGTGACGCTGATTGGTTCTTTCAAAGCAACGACACTTTCTAATCCTCTGGTTTTGCAGAACCCGGACCTGGGTCTGGTGAAAAACCTGGGTAAAGAATTATTTGGTCCGTTTATGCTTCCATTTGAATTGTCTTCCATTTTATTGCTGACAGCGATGGTAGGAGCGGTATTGTTAACTAAAAAAGAAAAAGTATAGTGGGAAATCTAACGCAAACATTGCAGGGAGTGCCGCTTAACCATTACATCTGGCTGAGCGCTATTATTTTCACCATTGGTGTTGTTGGGGTACTGACCCGCAGAAATGCCATTGTGATTTTTATGTCGGTGGAATTGATGCTGAATGCAGTTAATTTACTGCTGACCGCTTTTTCGGTACACAGTAACGATCCTTCAGGGCAAGTATTCGTGTTTTTTATTATGGCACTTGCAGCCGCCGAGGTTGCTGTGGGCCTGAGTATTATTGTAATGGTCTACAGGAATACCCAGTCTACTGATGTTAATGTATTGAATCGCCTTAAGTGGTAATTATTAAGAATAGAATTATAAAATGATAGATTTAGTTTGGCTGGTTCCGTTGATTCCTCTTTTAGGCTTTGTAATTAATGGCCTTGGAAGAAATACATTATCTAAAAACCTGATCGGGTTTATTGGAAGCGGAGTGATTTTCATTTCATTTGCCATTAGCGTGGGGATCTTTTTTGCATTGGGTGCTGATGCGAACAAATCGCATGAGATTTTCCTTTTCGACTGGATCAATGCAGGCAGTTTACACATTCCCCTGTCTTTTTTAGTTGATCCGCTGAGCAGTATTATGCTGCTGATCATTACAGGGGTGGGCTTCCTGATCCATGTATATTCTATTGGATATATGCATAGCGATGAGGGTTTTGGTAAGTTTTTCAGCTACCTGAACCTGTTTATCTTTTTCATGTTATTACTGGTCCTGGGATCAAACTATATTGTGATGTTCATTGGCTGGGAGGGCGTAGGTTTATGTTCTTACCTGTTGATCGGCTTCTGGTTTACCAACAGCAGTTATGCTTCGGCAGCCAAAAAGGCTTTCGTGATGAACAGGATCGGTGACCTTGGCTTTTTGCTGGCTGTGTTCCTGATCTTTACCACTTTTGGAAGTGTAGAGTTTTCAAAGGTATTCCCTCAGGCGGCTAATTTGATGCCTGGCCATTCTACTGTGGTTTTGATTACCCTGTTGCTGTTTATTGGTGCCTGTGGTAAATCTGCACAAATTCCATTGTTTACCTGGTTGCCTGATGCGATGGCAGGCCCAACACCGGTTTCGGCTCTGATCCACGCAGCAACGATGGTAACGGCGGGTATTTATATGATCGCAAGATCTAATGTCCTGTTTGATCTTGCTCCTGTGATCCAGCATCTGATTGCCATCATTGGTTTGGCTACAGCTGTTCTGGGTGCGCTGATTGCGATTACACAAACGGATATTAAAAAGGTACTGGCTTATTCTACCGTATCTCAACTGGGCTATATGTTCCTTGGTCTTGGTGTTGGTGCCTATGATGGGGCCTTCTTCCATGTGATTACCCATGCTTTCTTTAAAGCTTTATTGTTCCTGTGTGCAGGTTCTGTGATCCATGCAATGCACCATGAACAGGATATGAGACATATGGGTGGTTTGCGCAAGAAATTACCGGTTACTTTTATTACGATGCTGATTGGTACGATTGCCATCGCAGGTTTACCGCCTTTTTCTGGTTTCTTTTCTAAAGACGAGATCCTGGCGCATGCTTATCAATATAATAAAGTCGTTTGGGCAATTGGTGTGTTTACCGCCTTCCTTACGGCCTTCTATATGTTCAGAATGTTGTATTTAACTTTTTATGGTAAATACAGGGGAACACATCATGCAGAAGAGCATATTCATGAGTCGCCTTCAACCATGACGTTGCCATTGATCGTGCTAGCGGTTTTATCTGTGATCGGCGGTGCATTGAACATCCCTGAATCTTTAGGGGGAAATCAATGGCTGGCCCACTGGTTGACACCGGTGATTGCCCACCATGCAGAGGGTCCTGATCATGCTACCGAGTATATGCTGATGGCAGTTTCTGTAGTAGGGGTATTGATTTCGATCGGGATCGCTTACAACAAATACAACAAACAAGGTCATGTGCCTGTTGCCGACGAAGCAAAGAGATCTGCTTTTGCAAATCTTTCCTACCATAAATTTTATATTGATGAACTTTACGATCTGATCATCAGAAGGCCGCTGGATGCTTTTTCTACGTTCTTCTACAAAATCGTTGACCGTAAGATCATAGACGGAATTGTGAATGGTTTGGGATGGGGTACTTCGGAGACCAGTAAAGGTTTGCGTTTATTGCAAACCGGAAATGTAGGGTTCTATATTTTCATGATGGTGGCCGGAATCATCTCTTTGTTATTGTATACTTATTTATCTATCTAAAAGATCGTTCAAACAAGCATAATGGAACAACTTTTAATACTTCTTATATTTCTACCTCTGGCTGGTGCTTTAGTGACGGCGTTTGCCGGCAAAGCAGCAAAATATGTAGCTTTGATCTCTGCAATCGTATCTTTAGCTGTTACAGCTGTTGTAGCGGTTAATTTTATTCCGGATGCCAGCACACAGTTTGTGGTGAACTGTCCGTGGATACAAGAACTGGGCATTAGTTTTCACGCAGGGATTGATGGCATCAGCCTGATTACTGTCCTGCTGACCAATGTTCTGATTCCAATCATCGTTCTGGCCAGTTATCAGCATGATTACAAAAGGGCAAATGCTTTTTATGCATTGATCTTATTTATGCAGGCTGGTTTGCTGGTGGTCTTTACTGCTTTAGATGCCTTCCTGTTCTATATTGGCTGGGAAGCAGCATTGATCCCTGTGTATTTTATCTGCGCTGTTTGGGGTGGTAAGGACCGTATTAAAGTGAACATGAAATTTTTCGTGTATACCATTGCCGGTTCATTGTTTATGCTTTTAGGTATTATCTATTTGTACCTGCAAAACCCGGCGCATAATTTCGATATTCAGGCTTTTTATAAACTGAACCTCGACGCTACACAACAAGGCTGGATTTTCTGGTCTTTCTTTATCGCTTTTGCGATTAAAATGCCGGTATTTCCATTCCATACCTGGCAACCGGATACCTATACAGAGGCGCCTGCAACTGGAACGATGCTGTTGGCGGGTATTATGCTAAAAATGGGTATTTATGGTGTGATCAGATGGTTATTACCAATTGTTCCTGCAGGTGTTCAGGATTGGGGTACTACAGCTATTATATTATCCATTATTGGTATTGTTTACGCTTCTGTTATTGCTTTTACACAAAAGAACGCAAAAAGGCTGGTGGCTTATTCTTCTATTGCACACGTTGGGCTGATCTCTGCTGGTATTTTTGCTTTGAATACACAAGGTATGCAAGGGGCAATGATCCAGATGTTGAGCCACGGTATCAATGTGATCGGTTTATTCTTTGTGCTGGATATCATTTTCAACAGGATGAAAACCAATAAAATTGCAGATCTGGGCGGTATTGCAAGTAAAGCACCACATTTGGCCATTGCTTTTCTGATCATTGTGTTTGGTACGGTTGCTTTACCTGGAACCAATGGGTTTATCGGGGAGTTCCTGTTACTGATGGGCGTATATCAGTTTAACCTGTGGGCAGCGGTATTTGCCGGACTGACCATTATTTTCGGTGCGGTATACATGTTGAGAATGTATCAGGGCATTATGCTGGGCAAAACCAACGAATTGACCATTGGCTTTACAGACATTAAAGGATCTGAAAAATTAGTATTATATATCATTTGTGCGTTGATCATTGTACTGGGGGTATATCCAAAGCCTGTCCTTCATTTATCTGAAGCGGCTGTACAACAATTAATAGAACAGGTAAATCAAAAATTAACATCGGTAAACTAAGGAAATGAATATCATTATAACAATTGCGGTTACAGCTTTAGTAGTTCTTTATGCAGGTTTGTTTAAAGCTAAAAAAGCGTTATTACCTATTTCCATTATTGGTCTGCTTACCTCACTGGCTTTTGTTGTTACCTCATGGAATACCAATCAGGTGTTTTACGGCATGATGCAAATGGACAATTTTGCACTTGCTTTTTCAGGCCTGACCATTTTGGGTACAGTGATGATCTTATTACTGACACAGAATTATTTCTCCAAAGACAGTGAAAATATAGCCGAATACCTGACCTTGATCCTTTTTGCCCTTGCTGGTATTGTGATCATGGTTTCTTATAAAAACATGTCGATGTTGTTCATTGGCCTGGAAATTATGTCGGTGAGTTTATACATCCTGGCGGGTATCCGTAAGAACAATTTTGCTTCGAACGAAGCTTCACTGAAATATTTTTTAATGGGTGCCTTCTCTACAGGTTTCCTGTTGTTTGGAATTACGCTGATCTACGGTGCTACAGGATCTTTCGACTTAGAGGTGATCAATAAATACCTGGTTGGAAATTATACGGCGGTTTCTCCTTTGTTCTATCCGGGTATCATTTTAATGATGATCGGCCTGAGCTTTAAGGTAGGTGCTGCGCCTTTTCATTTCTGGACTCCGGACGTGTATGAAGGATCTCCAAGCCTGGTAACAGCTTTTATGTCTACGGTTGTTAAAACTGCGGGATTTGCAGCCTTTTTGCGTTTATTTGCGGATACATTTGCACCATTGCATGACTTCTGGTTGCCGCCACTGATGGTGATTGTTTGTTTGACCTTACTGATTGGGAACGTAACGGCGCTGTATCAGAAAAGCTTCAAGAGAATGCTGGCTTACTCCAGTATCTCTCATGCGGGTTACTTGTTGTTCTCTCTGGTTGCATTGACTTCAAGATCGGCAGGTGACGTACTTGTTTATGCTTCTGCTTATACTTTTGCCAGTATTGTGGCTTTTGGTGTATTGATCCTGGTGAAACAAAAGACAGGCAGCGATAACTTTGAAAGCTTTAATGGCCTGGCTAAGAAGAACCCGCTTGCCGCATTGGTCCTGACTGTTGCCATGTTGTCTCTGGCAGGTATTCCTTTGACAGCGGGCTTTATCGGTAAATATGTCATGTTCCTGAATGTGATGAATGACTATAGAATCTTCCTGGTTGCTTTTGCAATTTTAAATGCTCTGGTTGGCTTCTATTATTACTTCAGAGTCATTGTGGCCATGTACTTTAAAGAAGGTAATGAAGTCAGTCTGGATACGCCTGTGCAATACAAAGTTGTACTGGTCCTTTCTGTAGCTGTTACCGTCATTTTGGGTATATTTCCGTCTATAATTTTAAATTTGATATAACGGGCTTCTCTTGATAATTATTTGTAGTTTTACGAATAATTGAACTATGCACGAATTCTGGAATTCATTACAGCACTTCATCGATCCTGAGAAATTACTAAAAGAAGGTGGTTTTTATGTGGTGTTGTTCGTGATTTTTGCAGAAACGGGCTTATTCTTCGGATTCTTTTTACCCGGAGATTATCTGTTGTTCCTGGCGGGCATGTTCGTTGCTACAGGTAAATTAGATGTCAGTATTTATGTGCTGGTGCTGGGGCTTTTTATAGCCGCCGTGCTGGGTAATTTTACAGGTTACTGGTTTGGACGAAAAACAGGGCCTGTATTGTACCATAGAAAAGACACCTTCTTTTTTAAAAAGAAGTATTTAAAGGCAGCGGAAGAATATTACAATAAGCAGGGCGCATTTGCATTGATTATGGGTAGATTTGTGCCGATTGTTAGAACTTTTGCACCGATTTTTGCTGGTGTGGTTAAGCTGGAATTTAAAAGGTTCGCATTTTATAACATAGCCGGTGGATTATTATGGATTTCCTCCTTAACTTTGCTGGGCTATTTTTTAGGTAAAAGATTTGAAAAAGAGATTAATGCTTATTTATTATATATAATTACTGGATTTATTGTGATTACGTCAATCCCTTTGATTTATACCTTTGTTAAAGGGAAGGTGCTGAGCAGCAATAATGATAAAACAACAAACACTGATTAATAAAAAATGACTAAAGACGATCACCATCCGTGGCATAATGTTTCTCCCGGCGCTAAATTGCCCGAATTTGTAAATGCAATTATCGAAATTCCTAAAGGATCCAAAGCAAAGTATGAGATAGATAAAGATTCCAATTTAATTAAATTAGATCGTGTTCTTTTCTCTTCAGTAATGTATCCGGCCAATTATGGCTTTATTCCTCAAACGTATTGCGACGATAATGACCCTTTGGATATTCTGGTTCTTTGTTCTGTAGATGTATACCCGCTTTCTATTATTGAAGCGAAAGTGATTGGGGTAATGCATATGGTAGACAATGGCGAGCAGGACGATAAGATCATTGCGGTTGCTAAAAATGATATGTCTGTAAATTACATCAACGACATTTCAGAGCTTCCTCCGCATACCATGAAGGAAATTGTACGTTTCTTCCAGGATTATAAAGCGCTGGAGAACAAAAATGTAACTATTGAGGATTTACTGGGTGTTAAATTTGCGCACAAAGTGATCCATGAAAGCATAGAGCTTTACGATAAAACATTCAGAAATAATTCTTAAATGGGCTTTCAGATATTTTTAACCTTTTTCCTGGTTGTGTTGAACGGTTTCTTTGTTGCAGCAGAGTTTGCAATTGTAAAGGTACGTGCTTCACAAATAGAGATTAAAGCTAAATCAGGTAGTAGAGTAGCTAATATTGCCAAATACATTACCCAACATTTGGATGGATACCTGGCTGCAACGCAGCTGGGTATTACACTGGCATCTCTTGGTTTGGGCTGGGTTGGAGAATCTGTTATGGAGCATCTTTTACACAATCTTTTAACAGTGCTGGGGTCTTCTCCGGAGTTTATAGATTCGTTTTCAAAGACTGCTGCGCCTATTATTGCTTTTTGTTTCATCACCGTTATGCACATTGTATTTGGTGAGCTTGCCCCAAAATCTGTTGCCATACAAAGGCCGGTTGCAACGACCTTATTTGTGTCTTTGCCGCTGCAGGTTTTTTATGTGGTGTTCAGGCCATTTATCTGGCTGCTGAACGGCTTCGCCAATATCATTCTGAAGGCATTTGGCATTAATACCGTAGGCGGGCATGAAGCGGTACATAGTACCGAAGAACTGTACTACCTGCTGGACCAGGGAAAGGAAAGTGGTGCATTGGATACCAATGAGCATGAACTGATCCGGAACGTGTTTGATTTTAATGAACGTGTGGTGAAGAACATCATGGTTCCCAGGACTAAGATTTCAGGTATAGAATTGTCTACCCCTAAAGAAGAGGTGATTGAAAAGATCATTGCTGAAGGGTATTCGCGTTTGCCGGTATATGATGATATTATTGACAAGATCATTGGGATTATCCATGCCAAGGATGTATTGCCTTTGCTGGCGAGTCATAAAGACTGGACTTTAAAGGACATCATCCGCAAGCCTTATTTTGTTCCGGAAACGAAAAAGATCAATGATCTGCTGAGTGAACTTCAGCAGAAAAGAATCCAGATTGCAATTGTGATCGATGAATTCGGCGGAACTGCAGGTATGGTAACCCTGGAAGATATTGTAGAGGAGATTGTGGGCGAGATCCAGGATGAGTATGATGAAGAAAAACCGAATGTGGAGAAGATCTCCGATACGGAATTTATCATCAATGCCTATGCAACCGTTTATGATGTGAACGAGCATTTGCCGCATGACCTTCCGGAAGATGAAGATTTTGATACTGTTGGGGGGTTGGTTTCCCATGCTTTTGGAAGAATTCCGGAAGTTGGAGACAGTGAGGAATGTTATGGTTACCTGTTTACCATCCTGAAAAAGACGGAGCAGAATATTGAGACCATTAAACTGGAACTGGTGATTGCTAAAGAAGATCAGGTCGATAATCATTAAACCTTCTGCATATGCATGTTTTCTATACGCCGGATATCAATGCTGATCAGTATACTTTAAATGAAGAAGAAAGCAGGCATTGTACAAAAGTACTACGTTTAACACTTGGTGACCACGTTTTCCTGATTGATGGAAAGGGCGGATTCTATGAGGCGGAAATCATCCAGGAAACCAAAAGAAATGTTTCTCTTCGCGTACTGAATGTGCAGCGGGAATACCAAAAGAGAAACCATCATCTGCACATTGCAGTAGCCCCTACTAAAAATATTGACCGGATAGAATGGTTCCTGGAAAAGGCAACAGAAATTGGAATAGACGTAATCACTCCGATTATCTGCGAACGTTCGGAACGTAAAGTGGTCAAAGGAGACCGTTTATTCAAAGTGATCACTTCTGCCGTTAAACAATCATTGCAGGCCTATCATCCGGTGCTGAACACCGCGGTATCTTTAACCGATTTTATGAAGCAAAACCATACCGGAACTAAAATGGTTGCGCATTGCGTAGATGGTGAACCCAGACAATACATCAGCGAGCTGATCCGGCCGCAGGAACAGTATACCATTTTAATTGGTCCCGAGGGAGATTTCAGTCCAAATGAAATTGCCCTGACTTTGGAAAATGGTTTTAAACCTTTAACTTTAGGTAATACTCGGCTCAGAACCGAAACTGCAGCACTTGCAGCTTGTTTTGAGGTGAATTACTTAAATCGATGAACACCAGAAAGCTTGTTTTCTTTGCCGGACTGATCTTGCTGTTGAGCAGTTTCAGCTCGCCTACCTATAAAATTGCCAAGCTAAAATATAGTGGAGGGGGCGATTGGTATGGTAACCGTACAGCATTGCCTAATCTGGTGAGGTTCTGTAATCAAAATATTTTTACGAATTTCTCTGCTGACGAGGCTACGGTGGAGGTTGGAAGTGCTGAAATCTTTGATTATCCCTTCGTGTACCTGACAGGGCATGGTAATGTGGTATTCAGTGATGCAGAGGCGGCAAACCTCAGAAAATACCTGGCTGGCGGGGGCTTTCTCCATATTGATGATAATTATGGACTGGATAAGTTTATCCGTAAGGAAATGAAAAAGGTATTTCCGGAATTGTCTTTTGTAGAATTGCCGGCAAATCATCCACTTTACCAGCAACATTTTAAGTTTCCAAATGGCCTTCCGAAAATTCACGAACATGATGGAAAAAGGGCGCAAGGCTTTGCGCTGGTTTGGAAGGGTCGGGTCGTGTGTTTTTATACTTATGAGTGCGATCTGGGTAATGGATGGGAAGACTACGGGACTTATCCTGGTGATACGCAAGAAAAGAGAACAGAGGCGCTTAAAATGGGCGCTAATCTAATACAATATGCTTTAACACAATAATTATGTACAAGGTAAAAGTAAACGATCAGTACAGCTTCGAAATTGAAGCAGAACAAGAGGGCCTGAAAGTGAACGGGGAGGTGCTGAATATAGATAGAGCTGTATTGACAGGTGGTCATACTCATGTAATTTATAAAGACCGTTCTTATCGTGTAGAGATGGTATCCGAGGACAGGGAGGCGAAACAGGCAGAGCTGAAAGTAAATGGAAGGATATATCTAGTTAAGATAGAAGACCAGTTTGATCAGTTGCTGAAACAACTTGGAATGGATAATTTATCGGCAAACAAGGTACAGGAGATTAAAGCGCCGATGCCTGGCCTGGTTTTAAATGTTCTGGTCACCGAAGGGCAGGAAGTGAAAAAGGGAGATAGTTTATTGGTGCTGGAAGCGATGAAGATGGAGAATATTATCAAATCTACTACAGATGGTGTTGTAAAAAGGATCGCCGTTAAACACGGGGAAAAGGTGGATAAGAATGCAGTTTTGCTGCAGTTTTCGTAATACCCCTCTGTAGGGATTGAACATAAAAAAGCCCTCTTTTGTCTGGAGGGCTTTTTCTATATAAGTCAGGAAGGTGGTTCTCTTTAGAACTTGCTTGAACTGAATTTCTTTTGTGGTTTTACTTTGAATTCACGTTTGCCTGCTGTGCTGATTTCTGAGGCACCCAGCATAGTCATTGCGCATCTGAAACCGATATCTGCAGAGGATTCGTCCTGTTGCAAGAACCTTCTTGCTGCCGGATTTAGCCAAATGGCCTGGTCATTCCAGGAGCCTCCTTTATAAACTCTTGATTTATTGTTTACCAGGGTAGTCTCTCCGTAAAGGCCGTTTTCACGGTCTCTGTATCCCCTTTGATCGGCATAAGTGTTAGAAATGGCCACAGCAGGTGTTGCTTTAGCCGCGGAGTCTGTCGCCGCTGCCGGAGCAGGTGCTGCACCGCTTCCAGCAGGAATTCCTGCCTGACGCTCTGCCCAGGTTTGCTTTTTAGCATTCACTGCAGGTAGCAGGACTGGTTTTCCGTATTTGTCTTTGGCAATTTTGCCTGTAATGGGATCCATTGTCTTTTTGTCCTGATAAAAGTTTCCACGGTAAGGGTTCAGTGGATCAACGGCTTCAAATGTGGTTGGACGATATACATCAGCAACCCATTCATTTACGTTTCCAGCCATATTGTACAGGCCAAAATCGTTCGGGGTATAAGACCTTACCGGTGCAGTAATTCCTCCTTTGTCGTTCAATGCACCGCCTACACCCATATAGTCGCCTTTGGTGCGTTTAAAATTGGCCAGGATCATACCTCTTGTCTTTTTCTTTGCAGAACTCAGACCAAGGCCATTCCATGGATAGATTTTATTGGTGTTGATATTTTCATACTGGGTATTTCCAATCAGGCCCAGGGCTGCATATTCCCATTCAGCTTCTGTAGGAAGGCGGTAAGGTTGTTTAAGGATACCATCTTCGAGTCTCACATTTCGGGTTGGCGCATTCCTGGTGTTATTGGTGGATTGGGTAGCTGAAGGACTCAGGTCTTTCATCGCTTTTTTCCCTTTATCATCAATCTGTCCATTCAGGTAAATGTCTGTATTAAAGGGCTCTGTAGGTTTTGGTGAGGATGCGATAGCGGCACCTCTTCCGCCCCCGTTTAAATCTTTAAAGGAAGTCATATAGCCACGGTCGCGAAGCAGAAGCTCGTTGACCCGGTCTGTTCTCCAGGCGCAATAGCGATTGGCCTGTTCCCAGGTTACACCAACCACGGGATAGTCCTGGTAAGCCGGATGTCTTAAGTAATTGTCTACATAAGGTTCGTTATACGAAAGCGGCCTGCGCCATACCAGTGTGTCTGGAATTTCATCGTAATAATATTCATGGTCATTCGGGTAAGTTCTTCTGATCCAGTCCAGGTATTCCAGCCAGTTGGTGTTGGAAACTTCTGTTTCGTCCATGTAGAAGGAAGAAACTGTGGTTTCTCTTTTCTGGTTGTAATTTCCAAGTTCCTGACCGGGTGCTTCTATTGCGCTGCCGCTCATCACGAAAACACCGCCCTCTATTTCTACCAGTCCGGCGCCCGGACCTCTTTTAAACTTATTATTAACCTGAAAACCCCCATACTCCTTTTTATTGTAGGCCATTCCTGTTTTATCAGAAGTGCCATTTTTTTTGGAGGAACATGAAGTAAACAAGATTATAATCATTAAGAAACTAAATGAATATAGGGGGATTCTTTTCATCTATCTTTTTATTTTATTTTTTGTTAGATGGAGCCTTTGATGAT
>NZ_QAIL01000178.1 GCF_003061025.1 Pedobacter sp. HMWF019
GTAATGGATTTACGTAGTGAAATTATTTTATGGGAATCAATAAATCCGCTTATAGACGATATACAATTATAGATCGTTGTTTCAACCACCAGCTAAAAAAATACTGGACAAAAAAAGAAATCTTAAAAGCTCTTAATGAAGCCGATTTTGTTCTTAGTCCGAGTATGCTGGAAAAAGATTTCTATAATATGAAGAATGAGAAGGATCTTCCATTTCAGAACGCTCCTATCGAGTATTGTCACAAAAAGAAAGCATACTATTATACGAGAGAATTTTCTATTTCAATACCTGTAGATGATGAGGACATAAGATTACTAGGAATTGCGGCTATAACCCTAAATCAGTACAGAGGCATTGAGTATTTCAACCAATTCTCAGGTGCCATTGACAAAGTCATTCGATTTGTCAAAGAAGCAAAAAAGGCACATATGACTGATCAGGTCCCATTTATACTATTCGAAAAAGCCCCGCATCTGCGGGGCCATGAATTTTTAGACCCAATCATTGAAGCCATAGAAAATAAAAAATGTTTAGACATAACTTATAAAAAATTTGATCTAGAGTTAAGCCCCTCAACGGTAATTCATCCATATTTTGTTAAAGAATATCATAATAGATGGTATGTAATAGGTCTTAATGATCAAAAAAACGAATTAAGAACTTATGCTCTGGACCGGGTTCAAGATATTTCTTTATCTGCAAATCAGTATGTCTCTAATACCTTTAATAATCCGGACGACTACTTCCGGGACTGCATAGGAATTAATTTGGAAGACAGAAAAATCGAATCTGTAGTTTTACATTTCTCACCAAAACAGGGGAATTATATAAAAACCCAACATTTACATTGGTCTCAAAAAATAGTGACTGATGACTCTGATGGGCTTGTCATCAGCCTTAAACTCATTATAAATCACGAATTTAAGATGATAATTTTAAGTTATGGAGATGATGTTAAAGTTCTAGAACCCAAATCTCTCGTTGAGCAAATTTTTAATATTAGTCAACGAGTAGCCAAGCTTTATAAATAACTTAAGTCATTCAAGATAGGAAAACGATATCCGTTCCTACCCATCCCCCTTATTCAACACCAAGTAAACACTACTCGCGTCATTCTTTTTAAAAGATGGCACATACCTAATATACCCAAAACTATCCAGCTCCTTCAAACACTTATGATACGTACTACATGCCTCTATCTTAGCAATAGACATAATCTCATGACTAAACACCTTAATGGGACTCGGATAATCACGTGTCTGCCAGTAATAAAGAATCGAGCTGTAAATCGCAATATGGGTCTTACTAATTCTAAAATCGGTTCTAATGGCTAGAAAAAATTCTGCCAAGGGTTTTAAAGGTTCCATAAGATCAAGCAGCTTTAGATTTATGACGTGCAGGCATCCTTTTTATAGGTTTCTTATTTTCAGCTTTTTGACCAACTTTCTCAACCACCTTTTTGGGAGGATTTAAACTTGCCCTAACGTCAGAATATTTAACTGGCTTATTATTTACGTCAGAATACTTCATTAACCCAGGCTTTTCTCCAACTTGTACATTAACAGTAGTCTTCAATCCGTTTTCCTGTAAAGGAACGGCCCGTTTTTTCCCTACACACAAATCATCCACCAGCTGCTTTTTATAATCTTCTGTAGTGCCTGGTGGATGAGGTAGCGAATTCACTACATTGTTAATATGATGACGATCTGCTACAAATTCGTTTAACCTCACATCATGAGGATTGTTTTTCATATCCTGTTCATTCAAATTATACAGCCTGTTCTCTTTCACTCCAGGTGAAGTTTCCACCTGCCTACAAATAGTTTCCCCAGAAAGAAGTTTATAAGCTTCTGAACTAGAAGGTGTATTCATTCCATTGACTGGCACTTTTACAGTTTTATAAGTGCCAGGATTATCCTCATTTTTCACTCCGACTTCAAAAGAATTGAACTTAATAGTTCCATTATCGTTTTTTGAAAAATTAAGGTTATATCCCACAACCTTATCACCGATAATCTTTTTAGTTTTTAATTGAAAGTCTTTATCTCCATTAGCAATTGCTTCATTTAATGCAGGAATAACACTAGAAAATTGCTTTTCTTTCAGAAAATCTCTAAGTTGATCAGGTTGGAAAGTATTAACCTTAGGTGCCCGGGTGTGATCAATGGTTCCCATATATTTCCCAATATATAAAGTTTCAGATCCAAGAGGTTGGCCGTTTTTTTGATTATTGAATATTCCAGGACGTCCTTCCATCCCGTCACTCAACTGCTTGTTTAAAAAAGCTAATATCTTTAAGATATTATCCATTATTGGATCTTTAGCTTTCCCCGCTTGGTTAATTATGGCATCCTTAAGGGCAGTTAATGGCTTGGTAATTTTGCCAAGCATTTCACTTGCTTTTGAAGTTAAATTCTTAAAGCCTTTCTTCACACTTTCTTTAGCTTTATCCTTAAGATCAACAAGAGGTTTAGTCGTTTTCGACCATAGTGCAGCAGCCGAGTTTTTCACCTTATCTTTAAGATCGACAAAAGGCTTAGTTGCTTTAGACCACATTGCAGAAGCAGTGCTTTTCACCTTATCTCTAAATTCACCAATAGGCTTGGTTGCTTTAGACCATAGTGCAGCAGCGGAGCTTTTTACTTTATCTCTAAATTCACCGATAGGTTTGGTTATTTTCGACCATAATGCAGCGGTAACACTTTTCGGAAATGCTTTAGCAAATGCCCTACCCAATTTTTTCATAGGGGTGTTATAAACCTTCTTTATTTGTTCAGATTGGTTAATCTTAGCATGTTCAAGCCAACGTGCTTCCTCTGGATTGGCAATATCCTTTTTATAGGTTGAAACCAACTTGTTCAAAAAGTTGATTTTCTCCAAATCTAGTTTTTTATCGTTTCCAGGGGAGCTTAGATTGGCTCTTAATGAACCATCCTCGGCATTTCGCTCTTGCAGATCTTTCTGGATTCTGTTTTTGATTTCCTCTTCCTTTTCCATGACTATTGAATAAAATGAATACTCCTATGAATGAATTTCGACCAATTTTATCTGGTCGGATAAATTAGAATAAATGGCCTTGCTTATGCAAGGCAGCTGTTTCCTCGGGGCTTAATACTTTAAATTCACTATTGCTAACCTTAATGCATTTGTTCATCGCATCAACCTCTAGGTAATGCTCTACGGCGACGCCATCAATATTGATAAAGGCTTTAGCCAGATTCCCTTTCTTTAAAGACTCAATTAGCCCGCCATCGGTATTTTTCCCAGGCAAATCCTCAATAGGAAATTTTTCCAATTCTTTAAGCAAATCAAAATCATAGCCCTTTTCCGGATCAAATTTTATGATTTCAAAATCTTCGCCATTAGGTTTAAATCGTGTAAAATCGAGCAACAACCAAACTTCTTTAATAAAATTATTTTGATCTGGGGCTTCCTTGCAAATAGAGCCACCACACAAGAGATTATAAGCTTCTCTAACCGTAATATTTCTATTCTTGATGTGCTTTTCCGGTACCTCTTGATCACCTTCAGTTACCGGTTTCCTCTTAATCTGTGAATTATTAAAGACCTTCACTTCGAAATTACTGGCCAACACATGCTCATTGTTCCAGCCTAAAACCCCTAAATGGTAGGAATTAAAATAATAGAAACCGTTCTTATCTGATCGATCAAACCACAGCACCGCTTGTAACTCATCATTTCCCACCATGTAGGCGTATTTTAAAGTAAATGCTTTTGGTTCTTTGGACATGTTTTCCTTCAGTGCGTCTCTTAGATCTATAAATTCATTCGTAAAGCCGATCACATTCCTTCCGAATCCTGTATGCTCTACTTGTTTCTCTAAGAAATCTAAATTTTCTTCTACCATGACATTCATTTTTAAGTTTAATATTGAATGAATCTTGTCTCCGACAGTTTATAGGAAACTAGCTTTGATGAGATTTCGATTTTCTACTTTCATAACTAAGTGCCTTCCTCCATTTGTTTCCTGCAGCTGAACGAGCAGCTCCTTGTTATCAGGAATGGTGAACTTATGGATGGCGATAACTACGGTTTGTTTAGATTTACTGTTAATGACTTTATTATTTCCCAATATCTGAACAGGTGTAAGTTCTACCTCTTGACTAGCTGTACGCTTTGATTTTTTCTGGTCATGGATAAAGAAGCGCAATTGATCAATAGCGTAATTAACATTGGAATTATTTTCTAGCTGTAGCTGAAAATAATAGAGATCATTTTCAATGTAAATCCCAGTTAGGCGCATTGCAATGGAGAACTTGCTATCCTTAATATTATTAATGCTTCTAAACTTTACGGCAACTTTTTCAGCGGTTTGATTCATTAGGGCATCATTATCCTTCTCCGCAGAAAATTGAACAATAGGCTTATCCATGTTTTTGGATTCAAATCGGACATTTAACATGGGGGGTTGGTCTGAATATTTCAGAATAAAGGAATACAATTGTCCATCTGCAGTAATCACGGTAAGATTGGTATCCGTAAAACCAAGTTTAGCCGCTTTGACCTGGAGTACATTCTCAACGCCATTCGCTTTTTGCACCAATACATCTTTACTTCCTTTGTCTACACTCTTAATGGCATAAGGAAATACAAAATTGCTTGTTTTCGTAAAGGATAGCCAAAAAACCAATGGTATCTGTGGATCTTTCATTTCAATATTTGCGCCTTGCGCAAAAAGATGCCCGGTTAACAACATTAACCACATCCCTACCAGTACACTTATCTTTTTCATGCTGTTCGATTATAATTTTTATAGATTGATTGTATATATGATGATTATTTCTGATTGGCATCTTTAAGCAAAACCATATAGCCTGCTTTAACTGTTACCTTAATCAACTTGACTTTTTTAGACATTAAACTTTTTGCGGCCTCCAATCCCGCTCCCATGGCCTGCATTCCGAGAGAAGGATCTAAGGTGTTTCCTAGAGTAACACTTTGTAACGCTTGATCTGCAGAAGCCTTGCTCACGTCTCGACTAATGGCGCCTGGAATATAGATGCCATCTAAACCATCCAGATCAAAAACAGAAAGTTTCACTGGAAATAAAGATTTACCATATCTCAAGTTATTCACCTCTATAACAAGCCTTTCACCACTCACATTCGCAGTTCCAAAAACAAAGGTATTTTTAGGTACTAGCTGCCCATTGATATAGACGTCATTAGTTAAACGTAACTTAACTATTGATCCGGTGGTGATGGTTTGTTGTTCATGAACAACAGCTTCAATGGCATTTTGTGTCTTATCTTCGCCCGCAACCTCATCAATTGAAAAAAAGCCATTTCCTGTATTAGATTTTTTAACAGGTTTGTCTAGTGTGGAAATCAAATTGGGTTTTACATTAGAACTTACGGCATATACCTGGCCTTTATTCTTATTTGAAGTTTCTTTTAGTCTTTCTTGAACACGTTCTGGGTGCTGAATATCCAAAATTTGGGCAAGCACAGAATTGATTTGTTGCATTTCCGGATCACCCCCGCCGCTTCCTCCTTGTACACTACCAATCATGCTTTCCAATCTGTCGATGTCTGCAGTACTTGTACCTGAACTTGCTCTTGGTCTGTAGGCATCCTCCATACTTGGAGATTTTGGCTGCGTTGCTTGATTTAGAGAGGCGTTCAAAGCCGCCAGTTTCTCCTGAACACGTCTTTCATTTGGATCATTATAGGAACGACCTGAATAGGCATTAGAGGCACTAGGCCCGTTCAAGGATTGGGCAAATGCCGAGCTTGGAGGAGCAGTCGTGGTTGAATTCGGAGCAACTGTAGAATCAAATGATCCATCTAAAGAAGTTTGTAGCTTATAGTAAGGATCACTTTGATCCTCCTTAGATTTTTGGATAGAATCTTTTCTGGCTAAATCATAAAACGCCATTTTATCCAGTGTGCTATCGGCTGTATTCTCTGCTTTAGGCAGGTCCATATTCATTCCATTTTGCTTTTTATTTACAGGTTCGCCTGTTCCTTTTCCGCCATCCAAAGCATAGAAACCAAGGGTTACAAATGGCAAGCCGAGTAAGGGAAGAACCAACAAGAACTTTCGGTGGTTCAAATAAGCTTTCGAGTGGGGCTGTTTTTCTATAATCTTCATCATTCTAAAATTTAGTTTATATTGTTAAATAGGTATTGAGCTGGGTGATTATTGTTTTTGTGGATAGGTTTTAATTAAAACATGAAGACTATCCATTAGACCTGGGTGAGCTTGAAGGATCTTTTCTTTTACGATTCTCCCTTCGGTAGTCAATTCCAAACTGTCCATATATCTACTAAAGTTTTTTAGTCTATGAAAAAGAGCTGTATCTTCATCAAGATGTTGCTTCTCTCTAAAGGGTTGATTAAAAGTGATGGATCCAGAACTTGTATGATCTTTTGAACTTATATCCTTCGCAAAGAATCCCTGTACGATCAAAAATCCGCTATAACCTCCCATTAAGGCAACCAAGCCAAACAACCAAAGCTTTTTTCCAAAAAGTGAAAATCCTTCAAAATGTCTCTGCATCCATTTGGCCCATCCTACCTGGAGGCGAAGAAATCTTGTAGCTATAGCTCCTGCAATCCGATCTTTCCCATCCGACTGGCCAGTAGATTCTGGTACTTGTCTTTTAAATAGCTTAAACATCATTACCTCCTTTTTATAGATAAATCCTTGTTCTCTATAGTTTCCCATTTCTCAATCAAAAAGCCATGAGAGTTATTTTCTGACCGGTTCACATTCCTCAAGTAACCTGTAGTCACCAAGTTTCGTGTAACCACAGTAGTAGGCCGAGTGATTTGCTGTGTGCCATAGCAGCGAAATAAATAGGGATATTGATTGATGTTTATATAGACACTGTCAATCTGAACGGTTTGATTTACATTTCCACTAATAATATTATTATAATAGTTACTTTCTTTTAGGTTGTCATAAGCCATTTTTGCAGAACCATCTGCCAAGTATAGACTCTTAGCAATATTTGAATTGATGGCTTTTTCATCTGGAGAAAGTGTAAAAAACAATTGGTGAAAAGTCTTTATATGATCTTTAGCTTCAGCCGGAATATTATCTTTCCGGTCCGCTCCATACGCTTCTAAAGCTTTCCCATTAGCCAGTACATATACTTTTTGCTGCGCTTCATTAACTACGGAATAACTTTTGTAGATCGCGAAGCAGCATACTACAAAACTTCCAGTGATGCTGACTATGGTGAACATTTTAATGTACCGAAAAGCCTCATCTATATTTTTCATTTTTTTAAACACCATATTTACAGTTCTAATTCACGTTTTTAATAAGGCAATTAAGGCCCAATCATAATTTTATGCTTTACCTGAAAGTCTATCTTTCATATAAGGAGAATCTGATTTGCCTTCTCCGGCCATTCTACCAAGCGCACCTGCTACACCAGATCCCCAGCCATGCTCCTTACCATCACTGTAACTTTTTGCCGTATCTGCGGCTTTACCTAATCCGGATACGACTGAGCCCGGCGACATCGTGCTCAACATACTGGTGACCTTTTGAACCAGTGGACTGTTTCCACCTGCGTTCATAATATATCCGGCAACGGTTGGTACAGTACTATAGCCCATAATGCCAATGATCAGAAATATAATATAAGCAACGTCATGAGGGGACCAAGAAGTTTTACCTGCATCAACAATTTGATTAATGTCTAGCTTAATCATCCCCTCTTGTACTTTCCCAAGAATGGAGCTAAAAATATTACATACGGGGAGCCAAAGGAAAATATTGACATATTTCGCTAACCATGCAGCAAGAGTATGTTGAAAACCATCAAAAACGGCTAAGCCAAATACAAGTGGCCCAAGAATGGCCAATACAATCAGTTGAAAAGTACGGATGGTATTGACACACAAGGCTGCAGCCTCATATAAAATCTGGAGAACGTCACTTAACCACTCTTTAATAGAATTTTGAAATCGATATTGTGCCTTAGACATTGCAAACGTAATATCCGTTCCTATACTTTCCATAAAACCTTCATCTACGGTGGTGGTCTCGTCTTTTATCCCTTTGGTATAGCGTAACCATTTTTCTTTATCCCCTTTATCATTATCTCCGACATACATTTTCCATAAGTCGGTAGTTTTCATCGCATCTTCTTTTTCCTTCAATAAGCGTTCAACTGCCGAATTCGAATCTTGAACCATATCATTCGTTGCTGCCACGGTAGGCTCCATCAATCCGTCAATTAAGGCGATCACCATTGGAAACCAAATAATACAAAAGCCTAAAACAAAGGGTCTGAATAAAGGATAAAAATCAATCGCTTCTGCATTTAAAATAGATTTATATACACGTGATGCAATGACCCAAAGCGCAGCAAATCCCGCTATGCCCCGACCCACCTTTGTCAATTTATCGCACATAGGCACCATTTCCTTACGTACACCATCCAACACCGACTGTAAGCCATGCAATTCCGTCGCAACCTGCGCATTCGCTACAGATGATATTCCGACCATCACTACGACCAATAAGGCCATTCCTTTCCACTGTCTCATCTTATTTAATTAACTGGTTTATTGTTGTGTATTGATTCCTTGAAGTCTTCTTGAACTATTGATCTCAAATTTCTTCTTCTCTCTTTGCAAGGACAGCAAGGCGGTGTCGTCATTGAAACTGTGTAAAAAGGAAACCTTGTCCTCCATATCTACATAAATCCTATCTATGGCTCTCAATCTTTCATCATCACTCATCCGCATCTTTCCAGCTGTTGTGACAGAGATCAGTTCGTCTAAGTTTTCCAAACTTTGATTAAATAGATTCTCATAGACCCCAGAAACATATTTAAGTTCCTGCGCGCTAAAATTACCTTGCCGTTTAAACCGATTAAAAGCAGCTTTGTACTCCTTAACCAAATGGATCTGATACTCAACAATTTTAGGAATCTTTGGATACTTCGCCACCGTTGGACTAACTTGCATTAGGGCATCCAGAAATACTTTATGTATGTTAAAATTACCTTCGGATAAGTCCTTTACGGTGCCATATCCTTTACTCACTATTTTGTATCCTGCTTTCATATCCGAAAGCACCCCCTTCAACTGAATCCATTTATCTACATTTAAGCCTAACTGAATGAGTAACTCAGCTATCGAATCGGCTTTGGCTTTTGTCCATACTCCTTGAGCAATGAACAAAGGGAATAGTATAATTAGTATCTTTTTCATTAGAGTATAATTTGATTTTTAAAGATTATGAAGCTATCATGAGCAGTATTCATTTCTGTTTGTGAGTGTTTGCTTATGATGGTTTCATTGTAGTGTATTTATTTAATTAAGATTATGTAGGCCACGTAGACTATTAATTTCTTTTCCTTCTTTTTGTCTCGAAGCGCCTAGAACCAGGGCCTCATTTGAGAAATTTCCAGCAAATGCATGCATATCGACCATGTCATCATAAATTAAATCAATACGTTGCATGCGCTCATCATCTCTTAGTTCTAGTTTGGAAGCAGTAGTTAAATCAATCAATTGGTCTAAGACCGCGTCGCAATCTGCAAACAGTCTTTCAAAAACTTCATTAACGTAGTTCATTTCAGAACTAGAATATAGGCCACTAGAACCAACCTGCTTATAGGTTTTCTTACACTTTTTCACAATATTGACCTGCATATTGATAATTTCAGCCACCTTGCTATAGTTCTTAATGCTTGGATTAATAGACTTTAAAGAGTTGAAGTAATCATTGTGTAGATCGAATTCACCTTTTTTCAAATCGCCAATGGCAGTAAGACCACCTTTAACAATATTATACCCACCCTTCAATACTTTTTTATAAGCATTTATAGCAGCAATGGAGGCAATAAGGTTTTTTTTCTGTTGGGCATTTTGTGCAAAAATGTTGCTTAGAAGCTGCGATTTACCTTGTAATGCCAGTCCAAGAAATGCAAATAAGATAATTAACGTTTTCATATCCTTTTATTTAAGTCCGTATAATTGTTTCACCATAATTACATCTGCCGCATCTTTACTTCTCTGTAAGCTCAAAACTGCATTCTGAGAATTGAACTGCAATAGATCTGCATAATTTTGATCGATTTTATCTGCCGCTGTGTTTATAATTTCCATCCTTTTGGCATCGCTCATTTCCGTTTTAAAAGAATTAATCACCAACATGATTTGGTCTAAGTTCTCCACACTCTCGTCTAAGATGCCATTATATACTCTTCCCATATATTGTATCTCATCTGATGAAAAATGACCGTCCTTACGGATTAATGCCCAGGCTTGTTGATAGGCTCTCAATAGGCCCGCTTGCTTTTGACCAATAGATTTGATGCGCTGGTAATAGCTAATAATGGTTTTCACTTGTTGAAGCTCTTCGTAATACTTTTTATACTGCTCCTTCTGTTTTTTCGTCCAATCACTGATTTCTCCAAGTTTAGTTTCACTTAACGTATTCTCCAATACTTTTTGAGCATTTTGAAGCCAAATAACTTTATTTTGTTGACGTTGTATCTGTAGATCCGCTGCTTTTATCACTTTTTTAACTGCTGCGTTAACAACAACCCATATAAAAGCATGGCTTTGTTGAGTTGACGCTATGATCATAAATAAGCAAAGCATCATTGTAGTTACTATCTTTTTCATCCCCTTACATTCAATTAAATTCGATTCCCCTTATTCTTCTTTTCTGATTTATTGGTCTTAGAACTCCATTCTGGATTAATATCCTTCATACACTTTGTTAGATAGGCCAACTTATCGCTTTCCTCGGCAATCCGGCCGTTATAAAAAAGCCTTCGCAGACTCGCTAATCGGTACAACAGGAGAATTAGGATTATATTTACCAGCTAATCTACGTTCGCAGATTCTGATATGCTTTTCACTTTCCTTTATCCTTTTTTCTAAATAATTGGGATTAGAAAATTTAACACCTTCGGCTGTGTATTTCGCTGTTTCCGCCTTATCCTTGTAATAATCTGCTTTATCAGATTCTTTATAGGCTTTTCCGTAAGTCGTATGTATCTTTTCTCTAAAATTTCGATCTCTCTGTTCATTCCTACTGCCAACATGAATGGGTTGTCCTCCAGGAATCGATGAAGCCATTCCCTTAGCCTGTTTATAAAATTGGTCTGACTTCAACTCTGCTTTTTCAGCCCTTATTTCAGAGTTTTCTATGCGACGTTCAGCCCGCTCCTTCTCACGTTCTATCTGCTCTTCATAGGATATTTTTGCTCCTACATCACCACGATTTTCAAAACCCATTTGTGTTAATTGAGATGTAATGTGAGAACAACTGTAGGCAAAACCCTTAGAAATCCAACAATTTTGCAGTTTACTAAAAAGACAGTATCGGTTAAACACATCCTTTTTATCCTTATCCAAGCTCAGATAAAATTCTTTAGACGTGTATATATTGAGCTTATTTGTCTCTAGATTTTTCTGATAATAATTTTCCTTTTCCATCTCACCATTCCTCCTGTTTTTTACTCAATGATCTTAATTATTTTAGTTTTTTGGGCTCCTAATATCCGCAGCCATAGCCGCAATGCCTTTTCGGATGTCTCCACCAAATTTTGCCGCGTATTCCATCATTTTCACTTTTTCACTCTGCTCTGTAGTATAGGCCAGGTATTCTTCTAAAGACACTTCTGTACGGTAAACCTTAGAACTGACACCGCCGAGGCTAATGAATACCTCTTTGTATTTAAGTTTGGGATCATTCGCCTTATTCACAGAAAGCACCATAGCTTTCTCTTTATCAGTTAAGCCTAGTAATTCCTGTATTTGATCAAACTTATTTTGGTATTTACTTTGATCCAACAAGATCTTACAATCACTATTATTAATGATAGCTTGCTTTACAATTGGGGAAGAAATAATATCTTCTACCTCTTGTGTCACCACTATAGCTTCTCCAAAGAATTTACGAACAGTTTTAAATAAGTACTTGATGTATTCCGCAAAACCCTCCTTCATAAGGGCTTTCCAAGCTTCCTCAATAAGAATCATCTTCCTTAGACCTTTCAATTTTCTCATTTTATTAATGAAAACCTCCATGATAATGATGGTCACAATTGGAAAAAGAATAGGGTGATCCTTAATATTGTCAAGTTCGAAAACGATGAATCGTTCCTGTAAAAGGTTCAAGTTTTCAGTAGCATTTAGTAGATAATCAAACTCTCCTTTTTTATAGTAAGGTCTTAGTACATAAAGGAAATTGTTGATGTCAAAATCTTTCTCCTTTACGTTATCATTCTGTAGAACCTCAACAAAATCATCTCTTAGAAATTCGAAGAAGGTATTGAAGCTTGGAAATATGGAAGGATCTTTATCCAATTTTTCATAGTAGAGCTGTATAGCATTGGAAAGAGCTACATATTCACTTCGCTTAAAACTCTCATCATCCTTTTTCCATAGTGCTGTCAAAAGTGTTTTGATACTCTCTTTCTTTTCTGTATCTAGGTTGTCACCTTCGCCAATAAAGAAGGGATTGAAGCGAATAGGATTACTTTCCTCATAAGTAAAATAATAGCCGTTAACCATATCACAAAGGCCCTTATAACTGTGTCCCACATCGACAATAACCACGTGCGTGCCTTGTTCATAGTAGCTCCTGACAAAATGGTTTGTCCAAAAACTTTTGCCCGATCCGCTGGGCCCTAACACAAATTTATTGCGATTCGTACAGTACCCCTTTAGTATCGGCTCGTCAGAAATATCTACATGTAGTGGCCTTCCTGTTAGTCGATCTCCCATCCGAATCCCTACTGGACTTGTAGAGGTGCGATAATTGGTTTCTAGGTTTAAAAAACATGTAGCCTGAGCTGCAAATGTATCGAATGTATCATTTTCTGGAAAGTCTGCAGCATTACCAGGAATTCCAGCCCAGAACATCTGCGCTGCTCCTGCAGATTCCATTTTTGCAACAGCATCCATCTGGGCCAGGGCGGAGCTTACCGCATTTTTAAGATCTTTCAGTTGATCTTTATCATCGGTCCAAACCATAACGTTAAAATTCGCCTTTACAGGCAGCCTTTGCTCTGAAATGGCTTCATTCAAAAAATCGTTCGTGGCATCTCTTGCAATCGCATTTTCCCTACTATAGGCCGATAAGGATTGCAAACGCAGACGCTTACTTTCCATTTTTTGAATGGTCTTCTGCGCATCATCAATAATGATGTATTGGTTATAGATATGGTTGTAGGGTAAAAGTTGCCCTAAAGTACTGGCAAATCCGATAGAGAACTTTGTACGATCTGTACTGTATTTGTCGTAGTTGATCCTTGAACCGCATAAAGCTGGAAGATCTTCAGCATCACCTAATGTATAAATTTGTACGTGCTGGTCTCCAATTTTAATCCCATCCTCAAACATCATATCTTTCATTACAAAATCACTCTCCCGCTCAGATAAGAAACAATAACGCTCTATCAATCCCGATTTTGTTTGATGGCTTTCTAAGTCTTCATTCTTCAACCGGGTGAGGTTAACAAAGCCGCTATCTTGAAGGATTTGCTTGAATTGACCACAGCAGTCTAGAAAATCTTGAAATAAAATCGGATTGATGGTTTGCTCTGGCACAATAGAAGATCGAATTAAACTTGAAAACATACTGCTACTTGGCTTTCTGCCTGTAGGTTTCTTAGTCAAAAAGATATAGCAAGAATGATCTAAATATGGTCTTTCATTAAAAAAACGATCACTACTGCGCGATAAAAAACTATGATCGTCTTTTGTAAAGTCAGCCTCGTATTTCGAATCAATGAACCAGTCTTGCTTATGTAAAATACTGTGTTTCGGCATCACCTTAATCGCTTTACCCCAGGCTTGGTGGAAAGCTTCATAGTCTTGATCACTGAGTGTAAAAATTTCTGGCAAATCTGCCTTATAAACTACTGTAATGTCACCCTGTTTGGAGAGTATACAATCATGTTCTACACTCATAATAGGCAAAATATCTCCTAGCCACTTTTCCATATTCACAATTTTTAGTCTATTAATTTTCCTAGTTAACTACCGGAGGCCATTTCTTTTTTTTTCGATCGAGTTATTTTTGTAGACTGGGGCTTCTTCTGTTCTCCAATCATCATTTTTTCTTTTATCCAGAAGTTTTTCCATGGAACGACTTTCGCAACGACATTATCTTTATAAGGAAACTGCGCAAGAAAGTCGTGTGCAGGTTTATCCCATTTCAAGGCTTCTCCCACCGGATCTAGCCTCAATGGATTAGGGATTCTTATTAAGACTAGATGATCTGGGATAGGTTCATTTTTGTTTAAAAATTCCTCTGATCGCTTCGTCTTTTTATTGTATATGAACTGTAAGGACTTTAGGTCATTTACTTCCGTCATATATTTTGTGCTGATAGTGATGCTATCGTCAATAAGGTGTATGAGCAACTGTTTTTCATGGTGAAATTTAAAAGGCTCCCCTTCAATGGATACAATTGGCCGTTTTCCATTTATTCTAAATCTACTTGCGCTATTTAAAATTTGAAAATTTGATTTTTCTTCGAAACTCTTTTGATTGATTTCTTGAATTAATTTCTCGTTGCCTCCAATCTCATTTTCAAAAACTGATTTAGGCACCTTAACTTTTTTCATAAAAGCATGAAGTAGGGGATTATCGATCTTAGGCTTATAAGCGCTTCTACTGTCAGGATCAATATCAATAACCATCTTATCTCCTTCTTGTTTAAATGTCGAAAAAGGAATAGAGTTTAAGCGATTTCCACTTTCTACAAACCGTTTGCGCGGTCTATCTACTTCAAATAATGTGTTATATAAAATAACTTGGTCATCTATTACTGGCATAGCATTCGAATTAGGTTATACTTTTAACTTAATAGGTCTTTTATTTATTAAAGGTGGAAGCCCCTCGCGTTTACGATTCTCTTGAATTTTATCCATGACTTGTTTCGGGCATGGTATCCTTTCGGCCACATGGCGCGCTTTATAGGGATGGTTTGCTAAGTATTCCGTGTCAGGAAAATGCTCTGATCGTCGCGCAACACCAACCGGGTCCAGTTCGAATTCATCTCCTATTTTTACGAAAACAATATGAGATGGAATTTCTGTAATCGTGTTTAGGTCAAGTTTAGCCAACGTTTGTGTTTTGGTATCGAAAGCGAACCGATGGCCGGATTCTCCACTATCCAGATTGCAATTTTTCAATAAAATATCCTTTGTTTCTGCAAGTGACCTCAGATAAGGATTTTTGCTTTCTAGGTTAATCTCAAATTCCGTATTTTCAATTTTAACCGTCGGGAGTTCTCCCTTGAACCTTTTCCTATCCTGCTCGGTAATAAAATGAAATTTCATTTTTTGATCTGCTGCCCGTTCATTATAACTTTCAAGGATTCTTTGGTCTGTAGTGCTTCCTTCAAGTGCTAGTATCGGAATGTTCACTTTTACCTGTTGTCCAAAATCAAGTATCTTTGGATCCATACCGCTATAGTGATTTCTAATTCCTGTATGATAATTTAAGGTAACCATAGAAGCTCTCTCTATACCTCTAAATGCATCATATTCAACAACATTCGACGCATTTTTAGTATCCACAAATTGTCGATTTTGTTTATCATGCTTAAACACGTCCGTAACAAGTACTATTTCTAATTCGTCTCCCATGATCGCATTTATAATTTAAAGATGATTGCTGTATTTTTTCTTAGAAGCCTTCTTCACTCCCTTTTTGTTCAAAATATCGATTGATTTCATTTTCAGATTCCGGTAATCATTATTTGAAAATGGGAGCACTTCAGCTTTATGATTTCTTACAGGGGGATAGGATCTGAGCCAATTTCTTTTGGTGCCATAAGCAAATGAATCCAAATTAAGATGATTAGGTATTCTTACATGTGCAATACCCGTTGGGAATTCATCTAGACTTTCTATCTTTTTGGGGTTAAATGCACGGCCTGTGTTTAAGTCTATATAACCAACTAGGCTATTGTGATCTGCTGACAATTCGAAATCTGTTAGGCTAATTTTAACTTTAGGATTTTCGGTATTAATTAGGCTATTTTCCTCAATATTGACTTCATATTGATAATGGAATATGCCAACCGTAGGGCGAATACCACTTTTTCTTTCAGACAGCACTTCTGGGTTAATAATTAGATCAAAATCTGTTTTATTATTAACCACTTCCACCGACAGACCATACTTAGCAGCCATACCTTCTTTATCCAAATCGACCATATATGGCACTGTGACGTTGATTATCTGGCCCAAATCATCATCGAATGGGCAATAAGCCATTTGAGTATTCTTATCAAAATCGAAGGTATAATAGGCCCCCATATCTGTCATTACATCAAATGGGATTACTTTTTCGGGATATGTTTCATGTCGAAGTTGAGCTCTTTCTACGTCTACAATAAACCAATCTTCTCCAATTTGATATTTAGGTAACTCTTGTTCAAGTCTATTTCTTACAGGATCGAAAATGAGCTCCACTCCATTCTGGAACTGTGTTCCATTATAAGCTTCTACATAGTTTAGGTTTTTACTAAAAGGATGTAACAGTGCTTTAATTGGAATGGAAACTTCATGTTCAAATGAGCCTTGCAGGTGGTCATTGGTGTTTTTCTTTTTGGTATCATAGTAGAGGAGCATGAAAGCACCCGCATTAATCATTTCATCAAAGAAAACAATGTTGTTATGATCCCTAGTCTGGTAAAGCAGCTGGCGTTCTCTGTCTATCGTAAATCTGGTTCCTTTAATCCTTAATTCGTTAATTTCATTTTGCATGATTACTGCTTTTTAGTTTAATAAATCCGCTTCTACTACTTGACCGAACGAGTTTTGGCACACTACGTTTTGCCATCATTTTCATCATTCCGTGTTCACCGTATTTATTGCTGAGTTGGAATATTTTCATCACCATCACGCCACCCGCAGCAAATGCAACGATTAAACAGATATATTGACTAACACCAATGGCATACAGGATTCCAAACAAAGCCATAACCATCACAATTCCACCACCTAGATACCAGATGTATTGAGCTTTAAGTCCTTTAAACTCTATACTTTTGTTAATTCCCTTATTAATTGTATATACGCTATTTGCCATCTGAATCGGAGTGTTATACGCCAAAAAAGGATTTAATAACTGTGGCAACTACAACCAAGAAAATGCAGCTTCCAAACCAACTGGCAGCAACTTTGCTCGTATCAGGTTCCCCTGCATTCCACTTGGTATATACTTTTACAGCACCAATCAGACCTAGGATGGCGCCTACAGCATACATTAGTTTTTCTCCAGCACCAAAATACCCATTTACTGTCTTTGTGGCCTCATTAATACCGTCTTCTCCGCTCTGAGCATAAGTTGTCATACAGTTGACAGCTAATAGGACAATCAATACTGAAGCTTTCCTGTAATTCTCTTTAATTAAAACACACTTTCTCATATCTATAATTATTTAATAAAATTTGCTAATGAATTTCTGAAGATCCCCGCCGGGTCAAAGGCGGGGATTCAGAGATATATGACCATCGCTATCTTCTATCCTCTCACACAATCGCTTTCCCAGCACGAAGAAGGATGATCATTTTTTTCAAGAACCGCCGTATTCTTTTCACTTATCTGCTCCTCATCCACACTCTCTCTATGTTTAAGAATCACGGCGGCATCTTGTTTCTGGTTGAGACTGTCGGCTAGTTCCTGCCCATTACAGGCAGGAACCCGACAGACGGCACACACTACCTATTTATTCCCACAATCCATCTACATCATTTTCATCAAGGGTAGCGAGTCCATATTTTGAACATTCGGCTAGAATGAGTTCATTAATTGCCGATTTGTATGGTGTATATTTTAAGGAATGGTACTTTCCTACAATTTGTTTAAGATCATGAGCGATGTTATCATTTACAAGTAAGGACTTAGATTCAACTTCCATGTACTGTTTAAGCTCTTCAATCAATAACTCAATTTTTTCAAATGAGTCATCAGTATTTTCAGAAGCCATATCAGTACTCTTATAAGATGGCTCTTCAACCTCAGCCGCATTGCTATAAGATGTTGCTGGATCTGGAATGGGTTGTTTTCGCTGACTAGGGCCCTTTTGTAAATCCGAAGCATAATACCTTATAAATACATACAGATAATACAAAACAAGGATGGCTAAGACTGTTGTTAGGTATTGGCTCCAACTAATTTTTGATAACATCTTCTTTCAAGTTTTCGATTAAACATTTGAACTGTCTTCTTCAGTATCAGTCCGTTGATTACGATACAAAGTAACTGTGTAGTCGAATGCGCATAAAGTACAGAGATGGCTGTACCTTTTTTGTGCCTTCCGTAACTCACTGTGTATCAGAAAGAAAAAAAATTATTTTTTTTATCAAACTAGTGGATTACAAGTAGCTCTTCAAGCGATCTACATGAAGCAAACTTCTAATTTTCTCAAACGCACGTTCGCGGAGCTGTCGAAGTCGCTCTTTACTGATTCCCATTTCTTCAGCTAAAGATTCTATATCTGTTGAAGATTCAAAGCTTACTCCAAATAGGCGTTTTACAATCATCCGTTCTCTATGAGGCAAGTGATTTAATACATTTTCAATCTCCATTTTTAAAGATTCTTCTTCAATCGTTTCAGAAATGGTTATTGTGGAGGAATCTTCAAGCGTATCTATTAAACGAAGTCCACTTTCTTCATTCACCATATGCATTAAGTATTGTTCTTTTTGCCCCACCGTTAGCCAATATCTAACTTTATCTATATCCATTTTTGCTTCTTCAGCAAGTTCTTCCAAAGTGGGAGTTCTCTCCAAACGTTGTTCAAGTATGGACTGACATTTGTATAAAGTAGCTAAATAAGAGCTAACATTGGTCGGTAAGCGCACCGATCGTTCATAGTGCCCAATAGCTATAATAATAGATTGTCGAATATTCCAAACTGCAAAACTGATAAACTTAAAGCCTCTCGTTTCATCAAATCGTTTAGCTGCTTGGATTAGCCCTAAGTTTCCTTCTGAAATTAGGTCAGCAAGAGATAATCCTCTACCTGTATACTTTTTGGCGACAGAAACAACAAAACGGAGATTACTGGTAACCAATTTCTCAAGAGCCTGGAGATCTCCTTCTTTGATTTTCTTAGCCAGATGGACCTCTTCTTCGCTATTCAGTAAGTTTATTTTACTTAACTCGTTGAGGTAACGAAAAATTGAATCTGTAGAAGATATGGTAATGGCTTGGGTAATTCTGAGTTCCCTCATTTTGTTTATTCGCGATCTATTTGCTTTCAAAAATAGATTGACGAACAGTCCTAAAATTGAACATTAATTCAAATTCATGGTGTTTTAAAAAAAGTAGCAGTAATTAAAAATGGCGGCCAACTCCCCAGTAGGCCGCCTAAGCACAATACTTATTTTGTAAACTATCAATGAATGAGTACATCAAAAATATTCCATTATTTATTTAGAAGATGGTGTTTTAATCAAATAGAATTGTGTTTAAAAAAAGCTTACCCAATAAAAAAGGGACTTTTCTATCCAGATCAGTCCCTTCTCAAACTTAACTTAACATAAAATGGAAACGGTTTTATCAATCGTTAACCAATTACTAAAACTGAACCACTAGTTCTAGTAATATCATCTATAGATAGGTCGTAAATTGACCTTTCATCTTTTCCTTTAATGTAGTGATAGCACGCCGCTTTATTTACTATGAGCAAATTATAAGATTGCAAACAGAAAAAATTGGACAATAACATAAAATGATGGTGTTTTAATAAAAAAATTACCCTTGAATATTTTTCGGATTTCCTTTTGAGTAAGCTTATTTTATTAAAACACAATTTTTTCGATTTATAACACCATATTTCTAATCAGGTGTTGTATATATTTA
>NZ_QAIL01000179.1 GCF_003061025.1 Pedobacter sp. HMWF019
CTTTTAAGGAGGCCATGCATGGGTTTAATTGTATCCATAACCCGGCACATTACAACCCCTCCCTCAATTGCAGCAACCATTTTAAACGCAAAGACAACAGGATCAAGTTCTACAGAAAATTCACCATTGTTAATCCCTTCCTGAAGTACAGCCGTAATTTCCTCCTGACCGACTCTAAACACCTTTGCTACCTTCCGCTTTATATCAGGGTAATTATCATCTGCCTCCACAGCCGTATTAAATATTGGGCATCCACCAGATATATAGGTTTCAATAGGGTTTTTATAAAAATCCATAAATGCAAATAACTTGCCTTTTGCTGTTTTGCCTTTTGACACTTCCACCCGTACCCTGTCTGATATTTTCTTAAGAGCAAGATCAACAACCTGATCAGACAGGTCTTCCTTGTTTTCAAAATGACCATAAAGACAACCCTTTGTAAGTTTGGTAGCCTCCAGAACATCATCTATGTTTACACCCGAAATACCTTTCTCATTATATAAGGGTACTGCAGTTTCCAGTATGAATTGTTTCGTTCTTTCTGCCTTTGTAAGCATCAGTTTTGAATTAATGAACAAATATACTAAAAGGTTTATTTTAAAAACTAAAATAACACTTGCATGTTTTGAATTATTATATAAAACAGACAAAAGCAAGGTTGAACTATTTTTTTAATCTCGCTATAAGACTCCTCCTATTATGTCTGCTTCCCTGTGTTTTTAATCTAAGGTAATTCCCAACTCCACTATCTTCATCTCAAAATAATCACAAACTCATGAAAAAGACAATCGTACTCATTAACAGCGTATTGATAAGCCAGTTCCTTATGCTCAATACCTCCAATGTAAAGGCACAGCAACAAACACAGACCAAAGTAACCGGAATCAGATCTGCCAAGGGAAAAATTATTCTCAATGTATTTAAAGACGAAGCAGAATACAATGATCAAAAACCTTACAAAACAATCAGCTTTGACAAAACAGCAATTGTTGAGGGGAACACACTTAACGTCTCGGTCAAATTGGATCCCAGAGTTTATGGATTCACTATAGTTGATTATATGGCGACTTTTTACAACCTATTCCAGACTTTCAGGAAGATCCAATCGCGCCACGCCTATTCGGCTATCGGCCATGCCGTAATAAATATCATAGCGTTCAGGCATACCAATATCATTCCGCTGATCTATCCCCGTTGGAAAAACAACGTCAGCAATAATCCCCACTTTTTCTTCAGGAAGAGTTGGTGTTAATATCGGTTCCAATGATCGGAATATAATATCATAAGGATCGTTTGCAGACAAAAACATTAGCCCAGCCGAATAGATCAACTGTTGTTTCTCCGGTGTGGACTGTGGACTGGGCTGTACGCCATGATAAATAAACATCCAGCCAAATCTTGTCATTACCGGTGGTGTACCAGAGCCTATTTTTATTTTTTCCCAGTCAAATGCAGGAACAGCAATCGGCCGGTGAGAGGTGAATTCCGCCGGGTGCCATTTTTCGGTCTCGTGTTTTTCCGGGTGAATGTGGCAATAAGATAACCAAATACTCTCGTGGTGTTGATCTATCATTTTATCCCAAGAATGTGCCGCATTTTCTTCTGGCGAGGTACCAGGAAAAAGTGGCCTGTGCAGCATACCCAATGCACGGTGACCATGTGGACTTGGTATTTGCATAGGGAAAACGCAGGCATCTTTATTATTGATGTTATTAAATCCGATATTTTCGTAAGGCCTATAGGTAGCAAGTCCAAGCCGCTTCCAGTTTAACAAATCTTGTGATTGTGCCATAGCAATCCTGGGGCCATCAGGTGAAAACGCGGTATAGGTCATAATATAACGTTCCAAAGGTTCAACATAGGTCACACGGGGATCTTCACAACCGCCACCGCCACCCGGTCGCTTTTCATAATCCGCTTCTGGCTCCAATGCAATCCCCAGGCGTTCTACCGCTGCAGGGTCCCCAGCGTCATTGAATAATACTTTAACAATGCCTATCCTTGAGTAATTCTCTTTGGTAGCAATTCGGGGAAATAAGTATAAATTCCCGTCTTTTCCCCTCGCTGCAGCCGGATTCAAAACACCACCTGCCTCCATAGGATTATTCACATCGGGTTCCATGAGGGTACCCAATCGTTTCAATTTTAATGCTTCCATTAGTTATTTTTACTGGGTATACCTATTTCCAGCAAGGTGATATCATTGTCTGGAAGTAAATTACATTGCCCCAACAGTGCCGGTAAGAGCATCACATCACCTTTATTTATACTGAAATTATTTTCTTTATAACTCAATCTCCCGCTGCCTTCTGTACAAACTAAAATTCGCGGTTCATTTTCACATCCAACTGTAAAGGATAAATCACTCTTTTTACGCCACAAGATAAAGTGCTCGTCATCGAATATCTTTTCAGTTTTATCGTTATTATCTATTTCAACAGGAACTATGGGACCGATATTAACCTGGTTGAAATCAATACATGCCATGGCTTCATTGACCTGGAGATCCCGGTGCTTACCGGTTTTAGCATCAATGCGATCCCAGTCATAAAGACGAAAAGTAACATCACTATTTTCCTGCACCTCAAAAACAACAACTCCCCTAAGGGTATGTACAGTACCTGAATGTATCAATATACTGTCGCCAGGTTTAGGTATAAAACTATGCAATCGACCGTCTACAGAATTGTCTTTCACCGCATCCCGCAAATTTCGCTCATTAGTTCCAGGTTTTAATCCGGCATAAATAAGGCTATCCCAGCTAGTTTCTAAAACTACCCAGGCTTCCGTTTTCCCTGTATCTCCAGCAGGAATATATTTCTTTTGATCGTCTGATGGATGCACCTGAACAGACAATACTTCTTTACAGTCTAAGAATTTTAACAGCAGAGGAAATTGGTCAAACTGATCCTTTAACTTCCCCATTATCTCACCAGGATACTCTTTCATCAGGCGGGTAATCGTATAACCCTGTAAAGGCCCTTCAGAAACTTTACTGGCATGATCTTTTCGATCACTTAATATCCAAGCCTCACCAATTGGTTCGTCATCCGGCAGTGGTTTAAAAAGCAAATTTTCCAATTTTCTGCCGCCCCACAAACGATATTGATAAATAGGGTCGAATTTCAAAGGATATAATAAACTTTTCATACAACTTAATAAGCTTATTAGCCGAAAAAAGTTTCAATTATTAACAACTAATCTCCTGATCACCATTCAAAACGGACCATCCTTCACAGATCTTCATACTTTCCTCGCATAAACCTATTATAAACATGGGTTAAGGTACTTTTTAGCGAACATGGTATGAAGAAGGT
>NZ_QAIL01000180.1 GCF_003061025.1 Pedobacter sp. HMWF019
TCCTTCCCCAGGAGATAAACTTGTAACTCCCAAGATCTTAGAACCATCTTTGGATAGGAATTGATCAATATCAAACCGTAATGAGCGCAACAAATCCGTATATTTTGCAAATTCCGGATTGGAAGCCTCATTCTTCCACATGCTGCGAACCTCCTTATCGCTACCTTTGATGTAATTAAGTGCGCCAAGAACATGGGCTCCAGTTACTTTTTGCAATTGGGCAACTGTATTTATAGAATTGTCTAACAAAAACAGAACCAGCACATACATAAAGCAAATCATAAAAGATGCTACTCCTGAAAGCGCGATGTATAATATTTTTTTTGATGGCTCGGCGACCCCTGGAAAACCAGCCTGAGCCAGATTAAGTTTTAAACCAATTTTTTTCTCAAGACTATTCTCATTCGATTTGTTAAGAACCTCTAAATACTCTTTTGTTGCGACATCTGCGTCTCTTTCATAATTCTGCACACCTGCATCAAAAGGCACCATGGTATTATACTTAGCTCTTAAGCCTGCCAATTCCGTATCTATAGATTTTATACTGTTTTTTGCAAGATCCAGAGCAATCTCCAGATTCATTTTTTGTGTAATCAGGCTCTGTTTATTTGCAGCCGGATCCGCAGTGTACTGATCAGAATTTTTGACTACCTGATCAGACAGCAAACTTTGTAAAGAATCTACTTTTTTCTTATCCGCAGGCCTAAAATTATTATCAATATATCTTTCATTTGCAATACTCAGCTGATTTTTAATATTGACAATCTTACTATTATCAGCAATAATATTACCACCAGAATAGATCTGATCTTTACTGGCCAGTCGTCTGTCTATGCTCGCAATAGCCCCTTGATTGGATTGAATCTCTCTTAACGCATCCGATTTTTTTTGCTCATAATCTGTAATCTGTTGGTATATGATCTCAGACTGTTTATCTAAGTTCAAAACTCCATTATTAACTTTATAGTTCTTTAATGCAGAATTTTTTTCATTCATCAGTTGCTCCTTTTGTCTCAGAAGCGAATCTAGCAACACGTTTGATTTATTCTGATTGTTAGTTACATCTGCACTATAAGTACTTATAAATTCAGAAGCAAGTGTATTAACCGTATAAG
>NZ_QAIL01000181.1 GCF_003061025.1 Pedobacter sp. HMWF019
CGTTGGACTCTGTGAATCATTTATACCAAAATTGGTAGTTTTTTGTCGATTTTTAGAAAATGGTGTTTTTATTTTTTGACCGAATCTTAGACGGAAAACTAAATTTCCAAAAGAAAAATAGTACGAGATTCAGCCTCGGAATTGAAGGGTATTTGAAAAAATTCGATCGAAATATATGGTATGGATTTCAATCCGTTAGATCTTCTTTGGAATTCTGGGAATTGATTTATAATTCACTAAAAATTCGATAATAATATCCAAACGATCCATCACCAGGTAAACCATGCCTGACCTAAACTGATCAGGTCTGCTGTCTTTTTCCTGTTTCCGAAGACCTGGCCACTCAGGATCAAACTTGATGATCAGGTCAACTGCCGTGATTTGCTGGAGTTTAATTAACTCCCGCCTAATTGCTGTTAACTCTTTTGCAGCTTGCTTTTGATTGTTATTGGCTATGGCATCAAAAATTTCATCTGTTAGCGTCTTATATGCCCAGTCTAGGTTTCTCATAAAATATTCCTGAATAGGTCTGTTTATATTTTCTATTTCCTTAAAAAGTACCATAAACAGATTTATTCCGGTTTCTTTTGGCTGCATCATATTTTGATCGGTTAATTTAAAACAAAGGTAGCAGATAATTTTAGCCTAAATTTGATTATGTAAACTAATACTTGCTATTACATCTGAATAGAATTTTATGGTGTTCCCATCCTATAAGGTTCTAACAAGCGATTTCCATTGTTTAAACTTTCTGGAAAAGATTTCATTATCGAAAGGTTTTGTGATATAATCATCCATTCCAGCTTCCAGGCATTCCTGCTTATCCTTTTCAAAAGCACCGGCTGTCATTGCAATAACAACGGGGCTTTCTTTGCCATAGAGTTCTATAAGTTTCCTTGTTGCCTCCAAACCATCCATCTCGGGCATTTGAACATCCATAAAAACCATATCATAATGTTGTCGTTTCAACGAGGATAAAACTTCTAGTCCATTGGCCACTACATCACAGTCATATCCCATGCCTTTTAAGATCTTTACAACAATTTTTTGATTGATGATATTGTCTTCTGCTACCAAAATACTGATGAGGTCATTGCCCTCCTTAGGTACTACAGATGTTGGCCGCAGGCTCTCGTCCTGCCTTACCCTCATAACTTTTTTGCCCAGGATATCGAGCAGCATTTTATTGAAATAGGACTGTTTTATCGGTTTGTCAACAATTGCAGAAAAGTATTTTCTATCACCGTGTCCATCTGCAGGAAAATATCCCGCAGAACTAAATAATACTAGCGGAGGTTTGGATTCACCATACAAGTCGGTGATTTCTTTCGCAGTTTCCACTCCATTTTTATCTGGCATCAGCAGATCAATGATGACAATGTCATATTTTCTCTCACTTATGGCTCGGATGCCATCAGCTCCATTTATAGCAATGTCTGCCTGCATTCCCCACATTTCACAGTGTCCTTTGAGGATACGTAAATTGGTTTTGTTATCATCGATGACCAACACGGATTTACCAGTGAGATCGGTCTGAGTGGTCACTTGTTTATATTGTTTAATATCAGTATTAACCTTAAGCATAATGGTGAACCTAAAGGTAGTTCCTTTATTCACCTCGCTTTCTAACCAAATATGCCCATTCATTCGTTCTACCAAACGCTGACAAATGGCCAGACCAAGACCAGTACCGCCATATTTTCTGGTCGTGGAAGAATCAACTTGAGAAAATGAATTAAATAACTTGTGCATTTTATCGGCCGGTATACCAATACCGGTATCTCTTATTGAAAATTCAAGTTGATAATCATAGTTGTCTCTGCCAAGTAACTTAATGGAAGTCAATATTTCACCAGATGGAGTAAACTTAATAGCATTTCCCACTAAATTGACCACAATTTGTCTCAGCCGGGTCATATCACCTATTAGTTCTGAAGGAATTTCAGGGTCAATCTGGTAAAGTAGGTCGATATCCTTTTCAGCAGCTTTTAATGAAAGAAGATCATAAGTTTCTTCGATGATCCGATGAATAAAGAAAGGGTGTTCTTCCAATTCCAATTTACCCGATTCTATTTTAGAAAAATCAAGAATTTCATTAATGATTTCCAGCAAGGCATCCGCACTCAACCGTATCGACTCAACAAAATCAAATTGCTCTTCATCCAACGGGGTATTTCTCAATAAACTTGTCATGCCTATAACCCCATTCATTGGTGTCCTGATCTCATGGCTCATATTAGCTAGAAATTCCGATTTAGCCCGGTTCTGTTCGTCAGCAAGCCTGCTCTTTTCTTCCAGCTGTACATTAATTGCTTTCATATGCTCATCAAACAGATATTGATTTGTCACATCATCAAAAATCCAGAGCATTCCACTAAAATTTTCAGAAACTGTAGGTCGGCAGCATACATTTAACACAAAAGTTTTAGGCTGATGAAATATCCATTTCCAATTATCTTGCTTCTTATCCTCAGATTTAAAAAGTTCCAACCCCTTTTTATAAATCTCGTCTCTATTAACAGTCTTATTTCTTAATTCCTGCATGGCCGCTGACAAATCAGCGGGCGATACATTTCCACTCTTTAAACCAAAAAGCTTCGACGCATAAGTATTTATCCAACTATTTCTTCCACTATCATCAATAAATACAATACTCTGGGGAACAGATTGCAAAATGGAGTTAAATCTGACTTTTATTTCTTCAAGGGAATAATATAAATTGGAAAGTTGTACACTTTCTTTAATTTTTTCGTGGCAAGCTTCAATGAACTCCTTAAAATCATCATTGAAATCAAATGGTCTGTCCCAGGCAAGTATCAATACTCCGTTTAGAATTTCATGATACACCGGCATGACCGCAAGCCCTGCAGGATTTTTAAATAGTTCAAGCAATTCCTTTCCTACGGTCGTAAACGGATGCTCAAAATACAAAGCATCAGATCCTTTTCCGAATACAGCCAAGAGATCCGGATTTACATATTGCTTAGAAACTAGAGATTCGGGATTGACAATTCTTCCCGTAACAGCATCTTCTATTTTAATAAACAGCACTTCAGAGGCTTGAGAAAGCTCTTTAAGGTTTAACATACTTCGTCTGGCAATAGCTGTCCAGTCTTCGTAACGCTCGGCCCTCCCCTGTGCCAATATAAACTTGAGGGCCTGCTTGGCCCAGTTGATATCAAATTCTGGCTTTTTCAAAACTTAAATAAATGATTTTATTGCAGATATGACTTTTCCAGCAGCGCTGATATGCGGAAAATGACCCTCCGCATCTAAAACGATCAATTGACTTCCTTTAATATGTTCATTAAGATAATTGGCAACTGTATATGGCACTGCGATATCCTCTTTTGTTTGTAGCAATAAGGTTGGTTTATCCAGTTTTCTGAGTGCTTCCCGCACATCAGATTCGAAAATAACTTTGGCAACAGATAAGGCAATGTCTGGTCTGATGTCCATCAATGTATTTGCAAAATACTGACCAAGTTCTGGACGGTCTTCATTTCTCATGGCGGCTGCTGAAAATCCGCTTGCCCAGGCATAATAGCTACTGGTCATAGCATCATACATATTATTTAATGCTTCTGGTGTAAATCCACCTGTATAATGATTGGTTTCATCGTTTAAATATCTAGGCGATGCACCTATAAATATCAATTTTGACAGATAAAGCTGTGATTTTATCGTCGCTAACAGTCCAATCATGGAACTAACAGAGTGCGCAACTAAAATGGCATCTACCAGCTGCAGTTCTGAAAAAATAGCGAGCATATCATCAGCATATGATTTTAGCGTATTGTATTTAACCGCGCTATATATAGCAGGATCAGTCTTCCCTGAACCAGCATAATCAAATAACACGATGCGGTAAACACCTTCAAAAGCTGTTTTTACCGTCTTCCATGCAGTTTGGTTGGTTCCAAAGCCGTTCGCAAATACGATGGTTTGCAAGGCATTTACGTTTCCTTCAACAGAAACATTGTATTTTTTTAATATAGAAAGGTTCATTTAAACAAAAAGGGATTATAACACTAAAGTATATATATTTTCAACGTTTTCCCAACGCACGGGCCTCATCATATAAGGCTATTAC
>NZ_QAIL01000182.1:0-1170 GCF_003061025.1 Pedobacter sp. HMWF019
CATTCTAACGTATAAATGACATATAGACCTAAAGGTGTTTTTATATCTTTACATAATGACTCAAAAATACACCACAATTAAACATCACATTTTCAAACGGATACAACTGATAATGAATTGATTTTTTTAAATATTTTCTTCATGTTACTTTTCACCGTGTATATTCTGTACACATAAACTGCAGAAATAATTAAAAACGAAAAGAGAATACTATAACTCCAAAAAAAACGCCCCAACAATTGTGATCAGACCCAATATAAGCAGAGGTTGAACAGAGATAAAGTAATTCATTTTATACTTTAGCATGTTCTGTTGTTACCTGTTCAACTAATATAAGTAAATTAATATGTTGTTTATAACAGACAAAGAAAAACACATCTGGTTAAGAGACTACACATCAACACAATACATTGACAACCCCTATGGCTAAACCCGTTTTTACAGCTTCTGCCGTATTGGAAACCTGTATTTTCCGAATGATGTTTTGCCTGTGCCTGCGTACTGTGTAAACTGCGATATGCAACTGTACAGCAATTTCTTTACTTCCCATTCCTTTTGCAATGAGATTAAGAACTTCTATTTCTCTACGGCTAAGAAGTTGCTGTCCGTAATTTCTATACTGTTCAAAGGATATACTTTCTCCAGTTTCCCTGTTAACGATTTTTCCATCGATCCCGGGTCGTGGGAGCAGGTCAATGGAGGGTGCGTAGATACACAAGGCCAACCACACGCTGTCATTCGGCTGGCTCTTTAAATAAATGGTGCGATGGTTTATATAAGAATATCGCCCCTCTGCATTACTAGCCCTTATTCTACTTATTGTACTGTATTTTTTGCGTTCTGAGGGCAGCAAACTCTTTTGATGTTCAAAATAGCTAAGCTCTAAAATATGGCGCTCCGTAAGGTCATCCGGATGGACCTTATCAAAAATACATTCTTCAAATGCCGATTCAATTACAATATGACCATAAGACAATCCAAAGTGCTGACCAAAGCTACCTACATAAATATAGCTTCGGTTTGCCTGAAAATCAGAAAGTACGGCTATACTATGGTCAATATCTACATATCCTTCTACCAAACGCTTGTATTCATCAAGTAAAACGGTGTCCTGGCTACTACTTGAAAAAGACTGTCCCAATAAAGCGGTAGTTAATTGATCCTGGATAG
>NZ_QAIL01000182.1:1180-12062 GCF_003061025.1 Pedobacter sp. HMWF019
GAGGTATTGTAGCAACCGGAGTCTGCGTTTAACTTTAGCCTGACGAAAATATGTTTTTTCGACGATTATAAAATATAAAACAACTATGAAATCAAAATTTTCAGGTATCAGTGCTTTGATGGGAATCGCTTTTTTATTCAGCTGCAATAATAAAGAGATAAAAGATCAGGAATCTAAAGATTCCATGAAGGCAACATCAACTGATTCGGCACGTGTAAATGGGACACCTTGCGATATTTCAATCTCCGGAATTCATTTCACAAAATCCGTTAACGGAGCAGATACCCTTGCGAAAACAGATAATAATGGAAAAATAGCTTTCCATGTGGGGGAAAAGAAAGATTATTTCTCTGACCCGAACAATCAGCTGTCCAATAATACCGCACCTATTCTCCTGGCAAAGGTGGATAATACAAAGCCTTTTACCTTGGTTTCAAAGGTCACTCCTACTTTTACAGAAAAAGGTCTTTACAACGCCGGGGTGCTTTATATCTATGTACATGATAACTTTTATCAGAAATATTGTTTTGAACAGGATGAACGTGGAAACCATCGTTTGGTCACTGTAAGAACCATTGGCACCTCTGATGACAATAACCACGATGCCATACAAAGCCCTTTTGTTTACATGAAGATCTCTTCTGACACGCGTACGGTGGCCAGCTATTATTCTGTTGACAAGAAGACCTGGCATATGGTTCGCCTCTATAAAAACAACTATCCTGCTGAAATCTGGATGGGCATTAGTGCTCAATGTCCTGTAGACAAGGGATCGGTAAGTTATTTCGAAGATTTGAGCTTGCAACAGAGCAGCGTGCGTGATTTTCGTATGGGGAATTAGTATCTATCTACAAACACACAAGCATATTACCATCCCATTCTTTTACGTAATGAAATGATCTGCTCTGCATGATGTGCCCCATGCCAGTTATACTGATTGACCATTTGCCAGATCGGCATGTACTCTTTATTTCCGGGATGGTAATAGGTTCTTGTCCAGTCTTCATCTTTAATATTTTCCAACAAAGCTGTCCATCTCCTATGCAAGGCATGCAGCAACGTTACAGATACGTTAAGTGGAACCAGATGAACATCTGGCAATTCAGCCCAAAGATTTTCATCATAAGGACTAATCCTTGGTTGCTCTTCTGTTAAGGCCAGTTTTGATCTGATATAGGCATTCATATGGCTGTCTGCTACATGATGAACGACTTGTATAATGGTCCAGCCACCTGGTCGGTAAGATGTATTTAACTGTGCTTCATCCAGATTTTCTATGCAATAATCAAACAATAAAGGTGCTGATTTTAGGCCACCAATCCAGGAGGCAATATTATCCGGGCTATATTTGGTTGCTGGTACAAACCGGCCAATTGGGTACATTAAATCTTCTATAGAATTTTCCATCACCTGAAAATTAACAAAAAATATGCACTGGCAAAATAAGCTGATCATTATTCTGTTCTGCCAGAACCAAGAAGTCTGGATAACAGCAAGAAATTTAAATATTTCCTGCTGTTAGAGTTCATTACTTGATGAGAAGCTTGGTTTTCGGGGTCAATTCTTCCGATCCAACTTTAACGACATGATCTTGTGGATTTATATCTCCAAATACTTCCTGTAGTTCGCCCTTTCTAATGCCAAGACTTACCGGCACGCTCTCGGCCAATCCATTTTCTACTTTTAGAACAAAAACACCTGACTGAGCTGTCACAATACTGCTTGCCGGCAACCACAAGGTTGAGCTGGGTCTTCTCATATTAAGTTTAACCTGTGCATATTCCCCACCCCCCAGAATTCCGGATTGATTCTGAACATCAAATTCGGTTACTACAGCACGTGATTTCTGGTCTAAAACACTACTCTTCCTTGAAAAGTTGGAGGAGAATGTTTTTCCAGGATAGTTCTTCACTGTAAAAGACACTTTTATTCCATTATAGATAGACTGGGCATGTTTTTCAGGAATTGCAACCGTAAGCCGGAGCTTTTGGGTTTGTGCTATTGTAAGCAAAGCCACTTGCGATCCATCCCCAACCAGCGCACCTGCAGAAACATTTTTCTCTGTAACGACTCCATCAAATGGTGCTGTTATCTTTAGATACTGCTGTAACTGTGCCGACGCATTTGTTTTCGCTTTCACGGATATAAAAGCAGCGCTGTCTTTTTTTAATTTACTTTTAGCCCGGTCCAACTCAATTTCCGCAACTGCTCCGGATTTTAAAGCTGCCTTTTTTAATCTTTCATACGATTGACGGCTATAGATATAATCTTCCTGAAATTTTTGCTCATCAGACTTTGCCGACATATATTGCTGAATAATTTCTGGTGCTTCCAATACAACCAGAAGTTGCCCTTTGGTTACTTTAGCTCCCCTATCTACCATTATTTTTTTTACAAATCCTTTTACTTTTGGATACAACACAACTTCCTCATACGCCTTAAGCTCACCGGGAAGCTCCAACGAAAAGTAGGGCTGGTCCAGTACAGGATGAACAACGCTCACCTGAACCTCATTTTTTTTATTTGTTGTACCATGGGGAACGTTTGATTTTTCCTGGTGACAAGCTGATAAGACGAACAACAAGGCCAGCATAAGCCCTTGCGTTCTATACAATTTATATTGATTTTGTTTCATTTCTTTTTGTTCTTTAATTGTTAGCTGGAGCTTTTTTCTCTAAATGATTCTGACTGAAATTTTCAGGGTCATCAGGATCCAGACTTGGACTGTTGGCGGCCTTATTTTTCATGATGGTGGTGTATAAATGTGGCAGAACAAGCAAAGCCGTCAACGTAGACAAAACAAGCCCCCCAATTACGGCCTGACCAAGAGGAGCAACCTGTTCTCCTCCTTCGCCCATTCCCAACGACATTGGGATCATACCCGCAATCATCGCGAGGGTAGTCATGATGATGGGCCTTAACCTCGATGAAACCGCTAAGAAAGCCGCTTGTTTAGCAGCAAGGTTGTGTTTTAAACGGTTAACCTCAGCTTGATTGATCATCAGCACGGCATTAGAAACCGAAACACCAACAGACATGATGATTCCCATATAAGACTGTAAGTTTAAAGTGCTGCCACAAATAATAAGCATCAGCAAACTACCTCCTATTACAGCAGGAACTACCGATAAAATAAGACCTGAGACCGCAAAAGATTGGTAATAGGCGGTAAGCATTAAAAATATAACCACAATGGCCACCAGCAAACCGGTTTTCAATCCAGAGAGGGTGTCATCCAACAACTTCATTAACCCTTCAGTCGAAACAATCACCCCTCTGGGAACTTCACCCGCACCCTTAATTGCAGCTTTCACCGCCTTTGAAGCCGTGCCCAAATCGGATTGATAGGTATTGGCCAATACACTCACATAGCGGTTAGGTCCCTGTCTGTTCACCTGAGCTGGAAGTTTTACCAAACGAAGTATTGCTACATCTTCAAGAACAGGCCTGGATGCACCTGATTTTAAAGGAAGTGCCCGGAGCTTATCCAAAGATTGCATATCAGATTCAGGAATTTGGATCTGAACTTGGAACACGAGCCCGGATTTCGGGTCTAGCCATAAATTCTTATTGGTAAAACGGGTAGAGGATGTCGCCATTGCCAGTGTACGGGCAACATCTTCCATGGTTAACCCAAATTGTGCTGCAAGTTCCCGGTCTACATTGATTTGAACACTGGGCGAGTTTATAGGCTCAGCAACCCTTACATCTTTTAAATAAGGAATTTTCAGCAGTCCTGCTTCGATTTTTTTGGCGTACTTCTCTGCTTCCTTAAGTTGACCAGCTGCTACCTTAATTTGTATCGGTGTCATTGCCCCCTGGCTCATGATCTTTTCTACCAGTTCTATAGGTTCAAAATTCACTTTTAACTCTGGCAGTTTTGCGTGGATCTCCTGCCTGATATTCTCTTTTAATCTGGCCATAGAACCTGGGTATATTTTCTGGTCAATGGATACTTGCAAGACAGATTCATGGCTACCGCTTGTAAAAAGAAATATCGGATTTATGGCTGTTGCTGAAGGTTGCATTCCTACAAAAGCCGAACTAATTTTAACAGCAGCATCAGGTAATTGCGCTTTGACAATTTGGGTAACCTGTTTTAAATAATCTTCTGATTTCTCTAATCTGGTTCCTTCAGCCGCAATGATCCGCAGTTGGATATCTCCACTGTTACTTAAGGGCAATATATCAGTCCCAATAAAAAAACCTCCTGCTAAGATTAAACCCGCTACAATCAATGCATATAATGTAAATACGCTACCGGTCCGGCTTTGCCCATACCGGGTAATGAGAAGATAACGACGTTTGAATTTTTCAAATCTGCTGAGTTCCTTTTTATGAAAGCTTACCTTTTGATGGATATGAGGTTGCATGAGCCAGTTGGCCAGGATAGGTACAAAAGTTTGAGAGGCTACAAATGAAGCGATCATGGCAAAGGCAACCGCCATAGACAGTGGCATAAACATATCTTTAGGTATCCCAGTCATCATAAATGACGGTATTAATACCGCCAGGATACAAAACAGGATGAGTATTTTTGGAATCGAGATTTCTAAAAGAGCATCCAGAATAGCCCGTTGCTTTGGCTTTTGCATTTCAAAATGCTGATGGATGTTTTCAATAGTTACCGTAGCCTCGTCTACAAGGATCCCTATGGCCAGTGCCAGTCCGCTCAATGTCATTACATTAATGGTTTGCCCAAACATATACAGCATGATCACTGCAGAAAGTATAGCAATTGGGATCGTTAGAACAACGATTAATGCACCCCTGGAGTCTCCAAGAAAGATAAATACCATCAAACCGGTAAGCATTGCTCCGAGTAAACCCTCGTGGATCAGATTTTCTAAAGAACGTTCAATATATCCTGATTGATCAAAGACATATTTAACGTCCACATCTTCAGGCATGGCCGCTTTTAATTGGGGAATGGCTGCTTTTAAATCAGATACAACTTTTAAGGTAGAAGCATCTGCCTTTTTGATTACGGGTAGGTAAACAGATCTTTTTCCATTAATAATAGCGTACCCTGTCGTCGCATCTGCAGCATCCTCTACTGTACCTATATCTTTAATAAAGACTGTATTCTCAAACGTTGTTTTTACAGGTATGTTTAAAAATTCTTCAGGGCCACGGGCGATGGAGTTGAGTGGGCTCATCAGATTTTGATCCCCTATGCGGATATTTCCTGCTGGTGAGGGGAAGTTATTTTTAGCTATAGCGGTGGTCACCTGTTCAGCAGACAAACCATAGGACTGCATCAGCTGAGGGTCTACTTTTACAACAATAGTCCGCACGTTACCTCCAAAAGGCGCAGGAGCTGTTACCCCCGGAATATTGACAAACATAGGCCTGACCTTAGTTTGCGCCAACGTTTGAAGTTCTGTTATAGAGCGCTTGGGGCTCTCAAAGACCAGCTGCCCCACCGGAAGAGAACTACCGTCAAAACGGACAACCTGAGGTGGTACTGCCCCGGGGGGCAGAAAACCCATAGCCCGGGACACCTGCGCAGCTACCTCACCAGAGGATTGTGCCATATCTGTACCCGGATAAAAAGTAAGTTTCATGAGGGTAAAACCTTGTACACTTTTGAAATCTATGTCTTTGACTCCACTTACAAAAATGAGTACCTTTTGGAACTCGTTGGCCATAAAACCATCCATGTATGCGGGGGCCAGCCCTCCATACGGCATGGCAATATAAATTACCGGGAGTTCAACTTTAGGAAATATATCTACGTTGATGTTCCGGATCGCAGTAAAGGAAAAATAAGCAATGGCCATGACTGCTACCATTATAGTTAAGGGCTTTTTTAAGGCAAACCTGATCATATTCATAGCATCTAATTAAATTGGTTGATAACATTGGTAAAATCGCCTGAAAGCTCTGCCTGGGTGATCAGCAGATTCCAAAAAGTTTGAGCAGCCTGCAGTTGTTCCTTTTCTGCTAGTTGCAAAAGGGATTGGATCTGCAGTAAATCGGTTAAATTGATCAAGCCGCTTTCATAACGGGTTAAATAGCTTTCATAGGCTTCCGTTGCTTTTTTTAAGGCCATTTCGCTGTGATGAAGTAATTGCACTTGCTGATCAATTTGTGCCGATACGGCTCCCAGAGCAATATTCATTTGCAGTTTTTGCAAATCATATCTGGACTGGGCCCCTTGTATTGTTTTTTGCGCACGTTTACGCTCCAGGGAACTGGTATAGGCATTCCCGATATTCCAGATCAGGCCCACTCCTATAAGGTAATTATTTGCATAGTTTTGGTATCCGGAGCCTATACCATTTTCTATATTGCCATTTGAATTTATTCCACTGCCTCTTGTAGCAAGTCCTCCCAGAATAGATAAAGAAGGAAGGATTTTACTAGACACAACTGCTTGCTGCGCTTTTTCGTAAAGCACCTGTTTATCCAAAACCTGCAGGTAAGGATGGCTTAGGACTACCGAATCCTTAAGTAGGTTATTTTTGAATGACACTTGCAATGTTGGTTGTGGCAAGGAGATTTGTTTAAATGGCACCACTTCGGTCAAATTGATCTGACTGGCCAGGTATTTTCCCTTCCAGTTGTCCTTTAAAGCCAATGCTTGTGCATAGGCGGAGGAGCTAATCGAAGTATCGGCTCCGGGCTTAAGTCCGGCTTCTGTTAAGCTGGTAGAAAGATCCAGAATTTGTTTAAACCGATCAACATTCTTGCTCGCCCAGTTTAAATTGGCATAACTATATTGAACATCAATATAAAGTCGGCTCACTTTTGCATGTAAAGACAAACTGGAAGCCTCGTAACTGCTTTTTGCACCTTGTAATTGGTAGTCAGCAGCCTGGATGGTTTTCCGCTGTTTACCAAATTCGTAAAATTTCCAATCCATCAGGACCGACCCAAAGGTATTGCCTGTTGCCTGAATGGAATTGTTCTCATGTTTGCTGCTGCCAGATACGTTGAATACACCTGGGACTGGGAAAAAAGCCCCGTTGGTCCCTTCAAAGGTTCCATAAGAGTTTTGTACCTGTAACTGAATCTGCGGAAGGGATCTGCTTTTTGCTTCCTGCTTACGTAGTTCATATTCGCCTATCCGGGCTTCACGTTCAGCAAGACCAGGATAAGTCTGATCTGCAAGTTTAAATGCTTGTTTTAAAGAAAAATTAATAGGTTGCTGAGCTCTTGATCTTATACTAAACAGTATAAATAACAGGCAAAGCAATTGAAGAGGATTCCTCATCATAGCTAAAAAATAAAATGAATAGAATTGTAGACTAAAAAATTGTTCTTATCGAAACAATTCTATATCAGAAGAAGCCTGTTTTGCAAAAACAAAGCGGTTTGTGGCCAGCGTAATAGCGATAAAGGAATGGGAAGAACCGAATGATCTTTAACCAAAGACCTTAATGAAAGTAAAAATCCGGGTAAAACAAAAAATAGAAATGGAATGATGGCCACGCGCAGTGACTCCTGCAAAGATGTCGGTTGTGTTCCGAGTTGTATATCACTCCCGGTATTGCAAGACGCATTGGAAAACTCAACATTTCTGTTGTAAATATTTGCTTTATTTAGCTTACCAGAACCCGTAAATTCAATGGTATTTTGGGAGAAAAAAGATTGAAGTCCTTTTCTGATAGAACAAGTAGAGATCAGGCATAGCATCATCAATAAAACAACAGCAAAAGACGGAGAGCTTTTAGCAGGTGATTTATCGAAAAAAGATTTGATCTGATTGTTCATTGTTGCCAAATTACAATTTATTTTGGAGATATCATGAACGGTTGAGGTTCCTGAATTGTAAAGGACTCATTTTACGCATAGTCTTAAAAAAATGTGACAGATGACTTTCATCTGTAAAACCGAACTCCTGTGCAATTTGCTTCAGCGTAAGTCCTGACGCTTGCAGCCGTTTTTCTATAAGTTTGATTCGGTAGGTGTTCACATAGTCTCGGTAGCCGACAGCAAATTTCCGTTTAAAGTAATCACTAAAATAAGTTGGCGCTATATGAAATTGAGTTGAAATATTTTTAATTTGTATTAAGGACGGTTCATAGATATGTTGATGTATGTAAGATATCAATTCTTCTTTATCCGACTGACCATCATCGATACGAATGCTGAGTTTAGCCGCCGCCTCCCTTATAAGCCCAAAAATCGAAAGTATCTGATAATATACCAATGGTGAGGAAGCTACATCTTTCCGGCAATTATAGGCCACAATATTTTCTACTGTATTTCGAAGAATAGAAATACAAGGTTCATCCATCTTCAATTTCACTTCTTTTAAAAGTTTATTGTTCATGATCGCTTCAGGTGTTGATAAACTCAGGGCGTCTGGCCTGTTCATCTTATGCTTAGCAAAATAGCTATCGGTAAATTTTATAAAAGTAAAATGCGTGCTTTTTTTGATTTCAAAATAATGCTGATCTGCCGGGCTAACAATAAACAAATCGCCTGCTTTATACTCAAGCTGGTTATTGTTAAGCAAATGCAGTCCCGCCCCCTTCCTGATGTAAACAAGTTCATAATAGGTATGCCCATGCACCGGCAAATGAAATGACTTTTCTTCAAAATCGTGTATAACTAACTGCTCAAACTGCGTTCTGTTCATAAGTAATTTCATGTTCGATTACGATAAATCTACAATAATATACTACATTTTTACAACATTAAAAACTTTCAATTGTTGAACTTTGTAGTATCATACGATAAAGAAACGTTTGAAATGATAACGTACAAATAAATGCAGTTATGAAACATTTTGTTAACCTGCTTTTCCTGTCCATATTCCTTTTTGCCAGCCCCCTGGTTATGGCCCAACAGGATTATGAAATCATAGCCCATATATCGCCGCCCACTCCAGATGTATCCGGCATTGCGGTAAGTTCTGATAACCGGGTTTTCCTTGGTTTTCCAAGGCATGCTGATCTTCATGATTCCCTGGCATTAGCCGAACTGATTGATGGCAAAGTAATTCCTTTTCCGAGCCGGGAATATGTGTTCCCTTCCAATAAACCTTTTAAAGACTGGCTGGTATCGCCTCATGGAATATATATCGATAAAAAAGATGTTCTTTGGGTGCTGGATGACGGAAAACGGGCAGGTATCGATCAAATACCCGAAGGTGCAGCCAAGGTAGTTGCCATAGACATCAGAACAAAGAAGATCTTATATACACTGGTGATCCCAAAACCGGTGCTTTCTGATGATGCACATTACAATGACCTCAGAGTTGACCTCTCACATGGAGAAAAAGGGACAGTGTACATTGCCAATTCAGGTTTCGGCGAACACTATTCCCTGATTGTGATCGATGTTGCTTCTGGTCAAACCCGCGAGGTATTACTGAACCATTACAGCACCTCGCCCGAACCCGGATTTATGGGCTTTCTTGAGGGTAGGCCGCACATCTATAACATTAAGAAACAAAGCTTTCCCAATGGTGGTGCTGATGGTATAGCCCTTAGCCCGGATAACAATACCTTGTACTGGACAGCCATTACGGGCCGCCATTTGTATAGTCTTTCTACCGGTATACTCAGTAATTTCAACACCACCAGCCTGCAACTTGCTGATGCGGTAAAATTTGAGGGAGAGCATCCCGCCTGCGACGGACTGGCAGAAGATGAAAATGGGAATATCTACTTTGGCAGTTTTGAGCAACAATCAATTGTTCAGCGGACTGCAGATGGGCAATATCACCTTCTGGCGCATGACAAAGATAATTTTGTCTGGCCCGATGGCCTGGCTTACCGCAACGGTTATGTCTATGTCACTCTTGGGCAATGGAATCGTCTACCAGGATTCAACAATGGAAGAGATAGGAGAAAACCTCCCTACCTGGTGGTCAGAATAAAAATAAACGAAAATATTAAATAAGTTAAACTAAAGAAAAATGGAATACAGACAATTAGGTGCATCAGGTTTACAGGTGCCCGTATTAAGTTTCGGTACCGCTACTTTTGGTGGTGGCAATGAATTTTTCAAAGCCTGGGGAAGTACACAAGCTGAAGAAGCCAAAAGGCTGATTGACATTTGCATGGACGCTGGAGTAAACCTTTTCGACACCGCAGATATTTATTCTGATGGCCTGGCCGAGGAAGTACTGGGCAAGGCAATCGCTGGTCACCAAAGAGATAAACTCTTACTTTCTACAAAAGCAACCTTCACTTTTGGGGAAGGCCCAAATAACCAGGGCTCCTCCCGTTTCCATATCTTAAAGCAGATAGAAGGCAGTCTGAAGCGCCTCGGAACGGATTACATCGACATCTATCATATGCATGGTTTTGACGGGAATACACCAGTAGAAGAAACCCTACGGACCCTTGATGACCTGATACAAAGTGGAAAAGTCCGCTACATTGCTGCCTCCAATTTTTCCGGCTGGCATTTGATGAAGTCACTGGGCCTATCAGAAAAAAACGGATGGAACCGATATGTTGCACATCAGGTGTATTACTCTCTGGCTAACCGAGAATACGAATGGGAGTTGATGCCTTTAGGACTTGATCAGCAAGTAGGTGCCATCATCTGGTCACCACTGTCTGCCGGAAGACTGGGTGGTAAATATGGCCGAAATAAACCTGTTCCAACTGAAGGACGGGTAGCACAGGGAGGAAGTCCGGTTCCGGAAATGGTTGTAAAAGAAGAAGTATTCTACGATACGATAGATGTATTGCATGAAGTGGCCGAGGAAACAAGCAAAAGTGTAGCCCAGGTCGCACTAAACTGGTTGCTGCAAAGACCGACAGTTTCGAGTATCATCATTGGAGCGAGGAATGAAGAGCAATTAAAGCAAAACCTTGGTGCAGTGGGTTGGAACCTTACAAAAGAGCAGGTTAAAAGGCTCGACCAGGCCAGCACAGTTCCACCGATCTATCCTTACTGGCATCAGTGGCAAAAC
>NZ_QAIL01000183.1 GCF_003061025.1 Pedobacter sp. HMWF019
AATCATAACATTATGCTTTGGATCAAACGAATACTGATCAGCTTAACCAGTATTTTTGTCATTTTGGTTGTTGTATACCTCCTTGGGCCCCGGCCTGAAACACCTGTGTATGTCAAAGACCTTCCTGTCTTGCCAGCCGGTCTGTCTCAGTTAGATTCACTGGTGAGCAGTAAAGAATCTAAACTTTCTCTCAAACCAGATAATGAAGCAAGAATTGTATGGGCCGATTCAACAAAGAAAGAGCAGACAGAATATGCCGTTGTCTACTTGCATGGATTTACAGCCAGTGAGGGTGAAGGTGATCCTGTACACCGTAACTTTGCAAAGAAGTTTGGTTGTAACCTTTATCTGGCTCGCCTGGCCGGACACGGGCTTAAAGATCCAGATGCTATGCTTGATTTTACAGCGGATAATTTATGGGCCTCAGGGCGTGAAGCCTATGCTATAGGGAAAAAGCTTGGGAAAAAGGTCATTATTATAGGTACTTCCACGGGGGGCACATTGGCACTCAAATTGGCAGCAACCTATCCGGAGATTAATGGGCTTATTTTATATTCACCCAATATAGAGATTAATGACGATAAGGCATGGATGATGAATGATCCATGGGGACTTCAGATAGCAAGGTACTTTATCGGAGGAAAGTATTCTAAAAAAACAAATGATACCGATCCTAAAGTACTTCAGTATTGGTATAGCCAATACCGCCTGGAGGCCTTACCCCAGCTGGAAGAATTTATGGAGACCTCCAATATCCCTGAAGCTTTTGAAAAAATTAAACAACCAGTTTTAATGCTTTATTACTATAAAGATGCAGCCCACCAGGATGCTACATCGAGGGTTTCCGCTATGCTGAGAATGTTTGGTGAGTTGGGAACCGACCCTAAACTGAAAAGAAAAGTTGCTATTCCAAACGCTGGCAACCATGTGATTGCCTCTCCAATGCTATCTAAAGACGTACCAGCCGTAGAACGGGAAACAGAACATTTTGCAGTTGAAGTGCTTGGTATGCCGCTTGTGAAAAAATGATATTGTATTATTGGATCTAAGCATTACCTTTGCGCCCGGATATGTTCAGGAGCCTGATTGCCTTTTCTTTAATCTTCGTTATGCTGGGTGCTAACTTTAGCCGTCTGTTCATTTATGCCGGTTTTGAGTTGAACAAGAATTACATTGCCTCTGCACTTTGTGAGAACAGGGATAAACCCCAGTTACATTGTAATGGGAAATGCTACTTGATGAAGAAACTGAAACAGGCAGAAGAGAAAGAAAAAAGCCAAAACAGGGAATCCCAGAAAAATCATTTTCAGGAAGCTCTGATCACACAAAAAGCCAAGTTTAATTTTCAGGTTCAATTACTTAAAGTGTTGTATACTGAAGAACTTCCATTCGCCCTTCCAAGGCACTCATCTGCTATATTTCATCCTCCCCAGGTTTAGTTTCGTTTTTACAGGGCAATCTTGTCCTTTTTTAGTGAAACAACTTTAAGCCATATCCTACCTGCTTTATTGCGGTTCGAGGATGGGTTGATCTTATAATTTTTCGTAGCATGTATTTATTCAGATACTTTATTTTATCTATTGGATTTGCATTGGTGACCCTCCAGTTACAAGCCCAAAATCAGCCTGTTAAAGGCTATATTTATGACTCTCAAACCCGTCAACCTTTAGCCGGAGTACATATCTTTTCCTCCACAGGACAGGAACTTACACAGTCCAATACAAAAGGCTATTTTGAAATCAGAAGTGAACAGCCAGACCACCAGATTAAAACGGTTCTAAATGGCTATAAAGCTCAGCTGGTTAAAATCAACACGAAGGAAAATGACCTGAATATTCAACTTGAGGCCGATGGACTAAGTCTAAACGAGGTTAGAGTATCGGGATATAATGGAGACAAGACCAATAAGGAAACTGCTGGTGGTGTTGCCCTGATCACCTCAAAAGACATTAACCGGGGAAATGCCGTTTCTCTGCAGCCAGCCTTAAATGCTATTCCAGGCGTAAGAATGGATCAGAGTACGCTTTCTGAAGCGCGGATCTCTATCCGGGGCAATGGTGTGCGTGCATCTTACGGAATCCGCAGTGTAAAAGTATACGTGAATGAAATACCTGTAACAGAAGCCGATGGTACGACCCGTATTGAAGCTTTGGATGTGAACAGTATTGGCCGGGCAGAAATCATTAAGGGCCCCGCATCCAGTATTTATGGGGCGGGTACGGCAGGAGTAATTAATTTTCAGTTGCAGCGGGCACCGTATCAGGAGCAAAGTATTGAAGCATCGGGCTTGGTTGGGGCTTATGGTTTACACCGCTTAGCTACTACATACAGAAGTGGAGGAGATAAAGTGAACAGCTATGTATCCTATGGATGGCAGGAATACGACGGTTACAGGGAGCACAGTAATGACATGCGCCGGTTTCTAACGGGTAATTTTCAGCTTTTCCCCAGTGAAAAACGCATCATTACTTTACTTATCAACAGAACTACCCAGCATTCACAAATCCCAGGATCTCTGACAGCAGATCAGGTCGCTACAAATCCACAGCAAGTCAATGCGACAAATTTAGATAAAGCAGCAGGAAGATACCAGAACTGGACACGGATAGGCCTTGGGCAACAATATCGTTTTAACGATCAATTTTCAAATAGCACGAGTGTTTTTACCTATTTCTATGACCTGAACCATCCCCTGCCTTATGCCTATATTCGTAATTATTATCAAAGTTATGGTGGAAGAACAAAGTTTACCTATGATCCAGCGTTCTCAACTTTGCCTACCCGCTTTACGGTCGGGGCGGAGTATAATGAAGGCATTACCAAGGGTACTCAATATGTGAATAATCATGGGAAAGAAGGTGCAATGAACTCTAATATTGATTATCAGAATAAACAGTATTCTGTATTCTATCAGTCAGAAACAAAATTGGATCTTCGAACTACTTTAACTCTGGGAATCAGTTACAACAGTTTAACTTACAATGTCCAGGATTATTTAAACACCAGCCAGAGTGGTCTTAAAAAATTTAATCCTCAAGCTACACCCAGAATTGCGCTGAGTCATACCTTTAGCGATGCCTTGAGCCTTCATGCCAGTGTAAGCTCTGGTTTTTCGCCGCCTTCCAGCTCCGAAATAAAAAATGTGGACGGGTCAATCAATCCGACGCTGCAAGCGGAAAAAGCTTTAAATTATGAAATCAATGCCAAAGGAAATTTGCTAAAATCCAGATTGGAGTATGATCTTGCCTTATTCAAAATGGATATGAAAGGAGAGTTAATTGCACAGTCGGTGCAGCAGAGCATCACCATTTATAACAACGCAGGTAAAACGACTCATAATGGAGCCGAACTATCGTTATCTTATCAATTGCTAAAGGCAGAAGATCAGAAAGAAATCACCAGTTTGCGGCCATTTGTTGCTTTGACTTATTCTGATTTTAAATTTAAAGATTACAAAACACTGAATTCCCAAAATCAGGTCACTGCAACTTATGATGGAAATAAACTCACAGGCATTTCACCCTGGGTAGTCAATATGGGGATTGATCTGGAAACCAGAACAGGCCTGTACTTTTACGGAAGCTATTTCTTTAGCGATCAACTTCCTTTGAACGATGCAAATACCGCCTATAATCCAGCCTATCAGGTGGTTAATGCCAAACTTGGATATAAAAGACAGCTCATTAAATGTTTGGAAATGAACGTGTACGCTGGTTTGGATAATATTTTAAATAA
>NZ_QAIL01000184.1 GCF_003061025.1 Pedobacter sp. HMWF019
CTCTTAAATCTGATTCAGAAATATTGTCGAAGGGCAATAGTAAGCTTTCAGGAGGTGATGGGAAGTGGGATTTGTTAGGCTATGGCTTAGATGCTACCGGCGATATGCTTGATCTTGCTAGTGTATCGGACGCGCCAATTATTGACGTGGAAAAATTTGATAATGACTATCACACTAGAATCGATCTCAATGGTACCATAGAGGGAACATTTGGTTTATATGTTGGGTATTCAGCTTTGGATTATCTTAACGATGTTAGTAATACTAAATCATTCGACGGCAAAGGTGATGTTAAAATTGCAGGTACCGAGAAAGGTAAAGAGAAAAACTTTTCCGCAAGTCTAAAAACAAGCAGCTCTAACCAAACAACAAATACTTATTCTAGTAAATATTCATACGCAACTTACGAAGCATATCAACGGGTAAAAAGGATAAGGTTTACTGGTGACGCCGATATGCAATTACTGATGCAATATTTAACACCAGAATTTATAAATAACATAGCTACTAAGAATGCTGATGATCTAGTAAAAAGATATGGTACTCATGTAATGTTGGATATTAGTATAGGGGGATGTTTAAGGTTTAACTATCGTGGAGTTGTATCTGCCAGCAGCAGTACACAAGAGAAAAAAACCAAGGTATCGGTAGGATTAGGGGTTAGCGTGCTTGGTATCGGAGTCAATCTAAGTCCTGATAAGAGTAAAGAGGAAATAACAAAAATTACAAGCGAAACTAGTGATAAAGAATATACGGGTAAATATTATGGGGGAACAAATTCGGGTCAAAGTATATCAATTGATAAAGATGGGCGGACAACCGAAAACATAAATTTTTCAAGCTGGCAGCAGAGTGTTAATGATAAAAACGCGGCTTTAATTGATGTTGGAAGGGCTGTTTTTCTATATGATTTTATAGCTGATCCAGTTAAAAAAGCCTTGGTTAAGGCGGCGGTTGAAAAGCATATAAAAGATTCTCAACCTTAGGAGCTTGGCGAAGTTCCTATTTATGTTTATAATAATACTTCAGTTAACGATCATTATTTTACTCCAGATAATCAGCCTACGATAGGTGGAGGTGCCTATGCAAGAGAAGGAATAGCATTTTACGCTTTTTCAAAACCGACTACAGGGGCTGTGCCAATTTATGTCTATAATAACTTATCAGCTAAAGATCATTATTTCACACCAGATAATCAGCCTACAATTGGAGGCGGTGCATATGTACGAGAAGGAATAGCTTTTTATGCTTATCCGTCATCAGCTGCTGGAAGAATACCTGTGTTTGTTTATAATAACTTATCAGTTAAAGACCATTATTGGTCAACGGTTAATGCCCCGACGATTGGAGGAGGTGGATATCTACGAGAAGGAATATCATTTTACGTTCCTAATTAATTTTATAATTTGAAGAAGCAAGTAAAACTTGCGCTGTAAAGATAAGAGGCTGTAAAATCAATTCGTATAGCGTATTAAATTCTAAGTTGGTCTTTTATTTTAAAAGGGGGAATTTTCAACGAAAATTCCCCCTTTATTATTTAACATTTATTTTTTGAATGAGGTTGGTAGAGGAAAGCCCTTTAT
>NZ_QAIL01000185.1 GCF_003061025.1 Pedobacter sp. HMWF019
GATTTTTTGTCACTATGTGTGGTATAATATTCTACACCCTGCACGAGTGAGCTGGCGCAATTACCTACGCCTAAAATTGCAACTTTGATTTTATTTTCCGGGTTATGCATTATAAAGGGTTATTATATAATATTTAATTAAGTAATGTAATAATTAAAGTGCGCAAAAATATTGAATCTGATTTATATTTTGAATACAGAATCGACAAAACAACATTATAAAGACGATAAGTGTTCAAACTTTGACATTTTTATAACGATAGATTCACATTAAGCAGTTTGTTTTAGGTTTTTGCTTCAACTAAAATTTGACTTTTTTAGTATCAGCGTATTATAGTCAAAATTAGAAAAGAATTGCTTTTAATCCAAGTTTGTGATAAATGTGACTTAAAAATGTTACTGAACAACTTGTCCTGAGATCAGTTTGAACTGTAAAAAGGTGGGTCAGCCAGAAATACTTCAATCAACCGGTTGATTGAAGTAACAATTTTGTGATATATGATTTGTGACATGCTGATATGGCTTCTTATTATGCCAATATAGAATACTTGTTTTTTGTGGCCACAGCCTTACTTTGCCAGGAGTTCAATAAGATTACTTGTCATCGGCAATGGTTTGTTATTGGTCATGGTTAGGCCGATTTTCATTAAATAGTCTCCGCTAAAGGTCTGTCCGTTTTCAGGAATTAACGAACGGATACCAGGCATCAGGTTGATTTCATTGACCTGATAGGACCTGTTTGGATCCAATCCCTCCAGTTTTACTTTATTGAAGATTTCTCTTGACCTTGGATAGAGATTGTAATAAAAGAGCATGGCTTTATCTTTAGTTTTTGAGGCATATAAAAGAGCCGCTCTATTGTTCTCGTAAGGAGAAAGGAGACGGTACTGGTCGCCCTGCCAGATCACCTCGCTCCAGTTTTTATAGTTGCTTACTGCGTTATGGCTAAACTGAAGTTCTTCGGGTTTCATGTCATTAACTTTGATGTCGTAACCCAATTTCCCCATCATAGCCACGTCTGTGCGGAATTTGATAGATTGTGTTTTACTCCAGGAGGTCACATGGGCAGCAATCGCCATGGATGGGAAAAACTGAGAATAGCCCCACTGTATATAAATTCGATCCAGTGCATCTGTATTGTCGCTTGGCCAGAATTCTGTGAAATAAGCAAGTGCACCATAGTCGGTCCTTCCGCCACCGCCAGAGCAGAGCATGATGGGTAAATGTGGGTACTTTAAGCGGATGCGCTGCATCATCTTGTAAAGACTTTTGGTGTAATCCACATATAGATTTGACTGTTCCTGCTTTAAATAGGGTGACCAGGTATTACTCATGGTTCTGTTGCAGTCCCATTTGATAAAGGCGATACCCGGATCTTTACTCATCATGTTGTTGACAAGGTCATATATAAAGTCCTGGACTTTGGGATTGCATAGGTCGAGGACCAACTGATTGCGCTGATAGTTTTCCTCGCGGTTGGGTAATTTGAGGATCCAGTCGGGATGTTTTTTGTAAAGTTCGCTTTGTGGGTTGACCATTTCAGGTTCCAGCCAAATGCCAAATTTGACACCTTTTTCTTCTGCATGTTTAACCAGGTAGCCTAAGCCCGAAGGCAGTTTTCTCTTGTCTTCCTGCCAGTCACCAAGTGCTGCCTTATCGTTATCTCTATGGTAGGTATTGCCAAACCAGCCGTCGTCCAGAAGAAACAAGTCGACCCCTAATTTGGCTGCGCCGTCAAATAAATGCACCAGTGTTTCTTCGTTAAAATTGGTGCCGGTAGCTTCCCAGTTGTTTAATAGGGTGAGCCTTGGCAGGTGACCGTCCATAAGGCCATAATTTCTTGCCCAATTGTGGAAGTTTCGGCTGGCCTGTCCCTTTCCTTCAGTAGAATAGGTGTACAGGAAAGCTGGGGTAATAAACAGCTCGTTGGCCCTAAGTTTATATTCAGAGGCGTAAGGGTTAATTCCGGAAAGGGTTCTCAGGGAGTTTTTTTCATCCATTTCAAATAGAAACTGATAATTGCCGCTCCAGGCCAGTGTGCCGGCGATAACTTCACCACTGTTTTCTTTTGCCGGCTGATTTAGGGACAGGAAGAAAAAGGGAGATCTGTATTTGTGCGCGCGGGTACCAAGCTTACTGTCAATAATCTTAATGCCTGGGCTTAAGCGGGATTCATTTTGAGCAACTTCTTTTGCCCAGTCTCCTGTGTACTCGGTGAGCCAGTATTGATCGGCATCGAAGTGCAGGAGAGATGAAGCATAATTTTTTAAAATAACCGGTGTCTTTTCACTGTGTTTTATCTCTGTCCATTGCTTGATCAGGTCTTCGTTATGGTAAGATTCAAGCTTCATCTCTACCTGGACCGGGTATTGTGGATCTTTAAAGGTAATGGTCGTTAAAGTTACATTGTTGTCTTTTTTTTCGATTTTATGGCCTGTAACCAAAAGATTGAGCGATGGGTTTCCGTCTGCATGTGTAAGTCTTATAGCGGGTTCAAACTGGTCTTCCATACCTCCGGTAATCAAAGCTTCGTGCCTTTTGCTGCTCAGCAGAGAAAGTTCACTTTCGTGATTGAGTCTGGGTCCGAAATAGCTCTGGTATAATTTATGGTTTTCTGCAAGTGTAAAAAGCAGGCAGGAATGTTTGGTTTCAATAACAATGGTATTGCTTTTTTGAGCTTGGGCTGCTGTACAACCCATTAGTAAAAGCAGGGTGTATAAAATCCTCATGGCTTTCATTCCGTTTCTTGGTTAAGGTTGCCATGAAGCTATTGAATGTTTTATAAAAGGCAAAATAAGAGGGAAAGCTGATTTAGGGTCAGGGCTTTTTGGTCAGGAAAATGTTACATGGAATTGCGGTTGTAATCTCCTATTTTAGCCAGTTTTTCCCTTCTGTAAATCTTGCAATGAGCATGGCGGCAACGTTATCTCCTGTTGCATTTAGCAGGGTAGCCATTGGATCTACCAGGGTACCTATGATCATGGCAGGTGGAAGGGCTTCGGGTGGAAAGCCATAAGCTGAAATAAAGAGCAGTTCGCCCACGTAACCACCGTTTGGTATGCCGCCTTCTACAATACTCACCAATACGGTCATTCCAAGGGCCAGTAAGATCACATCCGGGCTATTGAAGCTTTTACCGAACATGGCAAAGACTACGGCCATTTTGACGATAGAGGAAATGCTGGAACCATCTTTATGAAGCGTTGCGCCTAATGGCACAGTAACATTAGTAATATAGTCTGGAATGCCAATGTTTTTGCAACCTTCCATATTGGCGGGAATAGTGGCAATGCTGCTGCAGGTCCCCAGGGCAGTGGCAGAAGGAATAATGTTGTTTGGCCAGAATCTTTTAAGGCCTTTTATTCCACCGGCTACAAAGGCATACAAGCTGAAGATGAAAACAAAATAGAAGGCACCTACACCATAGTAAAGCCCGAGTGAACGGGCATAGGTTCCAAAAAGTTGTGGACCAAATACACCAACCTGATAGGCAAAATAAGCGCCAAGGCCTATCGGGCCAAGCTTCATAATGAGGATGAAAACGTTTTTGAATACCTCATTTCCAGCATGAAGAAAACGGGCAAAAGCGGCACCTTTTTCTCCTGCATGGAGGGTAGAGAAGCCAATCAGCACCGAAAAGATAATCATAGCCAACATGCTTTTTCTGGACAGGAGTTCATAAAATTCTCCGGTGGTGAAAAGTTTTGTGAGTTGTTCTCCAAATGGTTTCTTTTCTATGGTTTCTGTTAGGGGAATAACTTTGACGTGTTCATGAATGGGGAAAATATGAACTGCCAGTATAGTTATAGAGGCAGAAATTAAAATGGTAGCCAGAAAGACTGCAGACATGATGCCCATCATCCGTCCGAGTTTATTGGTGGAAGAGAGTCCTGCAATGGCAGATGAAATTGCAAAGAAAACCAATGGAATAACCGCTGTAAAAAGGAAATTAAGGAAAATATCGCCGATTGGCTTTAAGATTTCCACTTTCTTTCCGAAGATCAACCCAACAATGCTGCCGATAAGGATACCTATCAGTAAGAAAATAATTCCTTTGTAGTTTTTAAAGAAATTGTTCATCTGTATATCGTAATTTCTGTGAAAGATATTGCTAATTTAGTCATGTACAAAATATTACTGAATGAATTGGATCCTGACCGGTGAAATTGCTTATACGTTGATTGTTGTTGCTGTATGTCTGCGCATAGTCTATGATACCAGTACAACCAGTAAAACGCTGGCCTATCTGCTGCTTACTGTTTTCCTGCCGGTTGCTGGCATCGTTATTTATTTCAGCGTAGGTACAAATTACCGGAAGCGTAAATTGTACAGCAAGAAGATATCGAAAGATGAGACCCTGATGAGGGAAATCAGGAAAAGGATCTACCGCAGATCTGAAGGTATCCTGGCGCAGGATATACCTGAAGTAAAAAAATACAATAAGCTGGCCAGACTTTTATTAAACAGTACATTAAGCCAGTTGAGTGAGGAAAACAGTGTTCAGTTATTGGTGAATGGTGAAGAAAAATTTCCAGAGGTTCTTGAGGCATTGAAAGCTGCAAAAAACCACATCCATATTGAGTATTATATTTTTGAGGATGAGGTAATTGGTAACCAGATTAAAGACATTCTGATCCAGAAAGCTTTAGCGGGTTTACAGGTAAGGCTGATCTATGATGATTTTGGCAGCCGTTCGATCCGTAAACGGGTGGTGCCGGAGTTAAAAAAGGCGGGCGTGATCTGTTTTCCTTTCTACAGGATCCTTTTCATTGCCCTGGCCAACCGGATCAATTACCGCAACCATAGGAAAATCATTATTATAGATGGACATACCGCATTTACAGGTGGTATCAATGTAAGTGACCGGTATATCAACGATCCGGCAGGCAGAGAACAGCTTTATTGGCGGGATACGCATCTGAAAATTAAGGGCGAAGGCGTTTATTATCTTCAGTATTTGTTCATTTGTGACTGGAATTTTTGTGCGGATGAAGAACTTTTTCCGCAGAAGGATTTCTTTGCTGTACCAGAACCTTTGAGCAGTAAAGGAACTGTAGTGCAGATTGCCGCAAGTGGTCCCGATTCAGATAATCCAACCATTTTGTTTTCTTTATTGGAGGCCATTGGTTCTTCAAAAGAGGAGATCCTGATCACTACGCCTTATTTTATTCCGGGAGAAAGCTTATTGGATGCTTTAACGGTAGCTGCATTGAGTGGTGTTAAGGTGAAGTTGCTGGTTCCCGGCGAGTCAGATTCCCATACGGTTGATTTTGCTGCCCGGTCGTATTATGGTGATCTGATCAGTGCAGGTGTGGAAATTTATCTATATACAAAGGGTTTCGTGCATGCAAAAACGATGGTATGTGATGGTCAGTTGTCGATTATAGGAACGGCTAATATGGATCACAGGAGTTTTGAATTGAATTTTGAGGTGAACAGTATTGTATATGACGCTGCCTTTTCGGAGCAACTGAAAGCTGTTTTTTACGAGGATTTGAAAGGGGCTATACAGATTGATCCTGAAGCCTGGATGAAGCGTTCTATCTACAGGGAATTTACAGAGAAGCTGGCGAGATTAATGTCTCCATTGTTATAGAATTTTAAGGAATGATTTATTTGAGTATGCGTTTGAAATTTTGGAAATATATTTTATTGATTTTACCAATCATTGGTTTTCTAAAAGTGGAGGCCCAGGATGGGGTATCGGCAAAACTATTTGAGCAGGATAGTCTTAAGCTGATCGCCAGGCAATTTGATTTTACGGAGGGACCGGCAGCGGATAAAGATGGTAATGTTTTCTTTACGGATCAGCCAAATAATACCATTTGGAAATACGATACCCATGGGAAACTTTCCCTGTTTTCGGATCATGCAGGTCGCGCCAACGGAACCTATTTTGATAAAAAGGGGAACCTGATTGTTTGTGCGGATGAACATAATGAGTTGTGGTCTATTGATCCTAAAGGCCGGGTGAAAGTACTTCTTGGGCGGGTAGAAGGATTGGCTTTAAATGGGCCGAACGACCTATGGATTGATCCTAAAGGAGGCATTTATTTTACAGATCCTTATTTTCAGAGAAAATATTGGACCAGACAGGCACCTGAGATGAAAGGGGAAAAAGTTTATTATCTGGAGGCGGGTAAAAAACAACCTGTAGTTGCTGATGGTGATTTGCTTAAGCCCAATGGTATTATTGGAACCAGGGATGGCAAATTATTGTATGTGGGAGATGGAAAGGCGGCCAAAGTTTTTAAGTACAAGATAAGGGCAGATGGGGCAATTTCTGAAAAACAGGCGCTCATTGATCAGCGATCTGATGGGATGACCCTGGATGAGCAGGGCAATATTTATTTAACAGGCAATGGTGTTACCGTTTATGACGCTTCAGGCAAGTGGATTGGCCATATTGAGATTAAGGAGCCCTGGACTTCGAATGTTTGTTTTGGCGGTAAAAATCACGATATTTTATTTATTACAGCTTCAAAAGCAATTTATTTGATGCCAATGAAGGTGAAAGGTATGTAAGCAAAAGGTAATTTTAGGAAAGATCGGGTGAATGGGACAAATAATAAAAACAGTTTTTTTCTAAAAAGCGTTTCATAAGTATTTAAATCCTAATTGATATACAATGGAAAATAACAGTAAACTGGAAGAACTAGCAATCAATACGGTCAGACTTTTATCTGTAGATGCCGTACAAAAGGCCAATTCGGGGCATCCGGGAATGCCTATGGGGGCGGCTCCAATGGCGCATGTATTGTACAGTAAGTTCATGAACTATAATCCGAAAAATTCTCACTGGCCAAATCGGGACCGCTTTATTTTATCTGCGGGGCATGGATGTATGCTTCAGTATAGTTTGCTGTATTTAACTGGATATAAACTTACGCTGGATGATCTGAAGCAATTCCGTCAGTTGAACAGTAAAACACCTGGTCACCCGGAATATGGTCTTACAGATGGTGTTGATGTGACTACAGGACCGCTTGGACAAGGTTTTGCCAATGGCGTTGGCTTTGCAATCGCTCAAAAACATCTGGCGACGAGGTTTAATAAGCCCGGTTTTGATCTGTTCGATTATAGAATTTATGTGATATGCAGTGACGGAGATATGATGGAGGGGGTGACCTCTGAGGCGGCTTCCATCGCTGGCCATCTTGAACTGGGTAATTTGATCTATTTATATGATGATAACCATATTTCTATAGAAG
>NZ_QAIL01000186.1 GCF_003061025.1 Pedobacter sp. HMWF019
TTGCATTGCTTAAAGTTGTTGTCGCAAAAACAATGGCCGGGTTAACAGTTACAGTAACCGGTACACGTTGTGCATTGGCACAGGTACCGCTGAGTACTTCAATATAATAAGTGGTGTTTGCGGTTAAAGCCGGAGTCGTAAAAGTATTCCCCGAAGCAAGCGCTGTACCGCCAGAAGCAGCAGCATACCATTTTAAAGTGGTGCCGCCATTCGGAGTTGCGGTTAAAGTGCTGGTACTTCCCGAGCAGGTGGATAATCCTGCGACAGCAACGGTTGGGTTCGGAGCGATAATGGAAGCCCCATAAATGTTCAGGTTGCTGAGTGCATTAACAAGTCCGCCGAAACTGATGTCGACCCTGTCATACGCAGCTGATGCGAGTAGCGTCGCTGTGAAGCGATTGCCGCTAAGCAACTGCAGATTAAGCAGGGATGGATTTAAAGTATATGTTTTTACAACGGTAGAACCCATCATTACTTTCACGGTAACACCGCTGAGTAAACTAAGATCTGCCAGTCCTACCGGAGTGGCCAGGTCTAAACGGATGCTGTCAGTTGCCACTCCTGTTCTGCCAAAGATGAGTGTTTGGTGCCCTGATGCCGCAACGCCTACTGCCAGTTTAATGGTAGTAAAGTTTGTTGGATCAGCATCTACAGAATTTGTTGGGTTGTCAATACCGCACAATACACACAATAAACCATTAATACTACTTTCCTGTGAATTGGCTGCATAGCAGTTTGGATTACCAGGAGTAGTGGAGACTGTGACCGTAACTGGTACCCTTGTCGGACTTAGGCATCCGGCTGCACTTTGCGTTTCCACATAATACGTTGTGGTGGCGGTCAAGGCTGGTGTGGTAAATGAAGGTCCCGATGAAAGCAGGGTGCCCCCGATTGAGGCAGAATACCAGTTGATGGTATTTCCAGCATCGGCAGAAGCCTGTAAAGTTGCCGTTTGTCCGGAACTGATGGTGATACTATTGCTGGATACCTGAGCAGCTGCAGGAAGTGAATTTACTGTTGCCGTAACAGCCGTTCTTGCTGGACTAATGCAATTGCCTTGTGAGGCTTCAACATAGTAAGTTGTTGTAGAGGCTAAAGCTGGAGTTGTAAATGTATTTCCCGTTGAAAGCACTGGTCCACCCGTTGAAGCTGCGTACCAACTGTAAGTTACCCCCGTTACAGGATTACTTATTGTTGCGGTAGCTGTTGAGCCTATACAAACTGGTGCGACAGTCGCAACAGTTGGAGAAGCAGGTATAGCAGTAACCGTAATCTTAGCGCTGTCTAAGTCAGATTCACCGGCACAACCCGATTTTTGCGCGGATAAATAATACGTATAAGTCCCTGGCGCCAGATTGTTGTCTGAGTAAGTTGATCCGGAAGCAGAAGCAAGAGAGACTTTATTAAGGATATTTCCTGTAGATCTGTACCAGTTGTAAGTAAAGTTTGCATCGGGGTTATTTACTGAAAGAGAAACCTGGTTTCCACAAACACTGGCAGTTCCATTTGTTAGACCTCCAAAAGCTGGTTTGGCTACAGTTTGCTGAACCTCATAAACATTTAATCCTCCCGAAAGGAGGTTACCACCCACAGCAAGTGCAGTATTGATTTTGATCTTTACCCGGTCAAAAGCTGCACCAGGTTTAAAGAAGATGGGGACTTTTTGTTTATTGGACAGCAATCCAAGTAGGTCCAGTGAGAGCAGACTGCTCACCGATACTTCCGAGCCAACTGCAGTGTTGCCGTTATAGCCTTGAACAGTTATGGTTTTGAATACATCAACATTAAGTATACTGGCTGGAATAGATAAGACTACTTTAGCATAATCATTTGCTCCAGACAGACCATTCAGGTAAATAGTTTGGGAAGCCGTAGCGCCCAGGCCAACCAATCCGGTTTGTATAGTTGACGCAGTATTCATATCTCCGTCAATAGCTTTTTCAGGATTGAGTAACAGTTTGGTTAATGAAACATTTAATCCTGTAGATTCTCCTATGTTAGTAAAAATAGATGGCGCGCAATTTTGGTCGGCAACAGTAGAACCATTGTATACATTCATGTTTACCGCCGCACCCAATGCCAAACCGAGAAGATTCCCTCTAAACCTTAATCTGATGCGGACAGAATTATAAGGCACAGCAGAGGTCACTGCGAAATAGTTATTCCCCTGCGCATCTTCTACAACCGTGCTGCTTACAGAGGCCGCGTCTACAATAGTACCATCACTTCCAGCAGTAGCGCCGTTATATACATCAAGTTCAACTAGGTTCTGCTTTAGTAATCCGGTAAGGTCACCCACGATCGCAAGCAGGTCCAGGCTTAATCCGGAACTGGTCGGTGTATCGAACCTTATATAAGTCGTTTTTCCTGCAGTAACACCTGAGGGATATTTCAACTGAAGCCATGCTTCTCCTTCGCCTTTAGCAAGGCCCAGTATATTGTTATACTTGCAAGTTAATGTAGCGAAGGTCGCCGGGTCACTGGTCGCTGCATTTCCCGGGTTAAGCACTGCTCCTGCATCGCTGCCAGGATTTGTATTCACTGTCGGAATACCCAAAAGGGAATAGTAGCCAACCAACCCGCTGGAAGGGGTTGTCGTTGCATAAGTTTTAGCCTGCGCATACGATTTTGAATTTGTTAGCGTTATTACTACTAGACTTAAAAAAATAAATAATGCATTTTTTAAGCTTTTACGTAGAGTAGAAGTCCATTTCATAGGGATAGGGATTGGAATAATTCTAATTTTACTCGTACAAGTTTAAATATAGATTGCTTCGTAACCCCCGTTCGAATTGTTCATTTA
>NZ_QAIL01000187.1 GCF_003061025.1 Pedobacter sp. HMWF019
ATATAGAACCATCGATATTGTGGCCTTTAACGCTGGATTGAGGGGAATAGCAGTTGCCTTTTTATATTCAATAATTGAAAATAAAAAACTTAATAGGACTACAGCTAGAAAATTCGGAACTGAATCTGCGAGGAAATGGGGTTTAACGGAGTGTTTGTAAAGATAAGACCTTAGGCTAAGCTCATTGTAAGCAGTAAAAAGAAATGTTAGGCTGAAACTTATAATTAGAGCAGTTCTCTTTTTCATCATTAGGCCTCTAGCTTTAGGTTGTGTTTTATGCGGCGTGTTAAATTAAAAAAAAATGCATAGAACTTGCTCAAAGTTCTTGTTATAAAAGATTAATTAATAAAGAGGGCTTTACGTTGGTACCGACTGGTAAATGATAAATAATTGTACTTATCAATTATTTAGTTTTTCTTATAAAATCCAGGACGAATCTTTTCCGGTTTTCAATGGAGTCCTTTGGGATGTCAATGACTTGATAATTATAACTTAAGTAAGTCTCCTTCATTACATTGTAAGTCATTTTTGCTTCCTGCCAGGTTTGCTTTCTTTCACTGTCTGTTTGATAAATCTCTTGCCATGGGGGTAAAATAAAAACGTTTTTGTTGTACCGATAGGATTGAGCGATACTGTTGATTTCAAAAGAAATTTCTTTTTCTATGATTTTTGAATAACAAACTGAATCTGGAATCCCCCGGTCAAAAAAAGAAAGGGATTCAGAATTTTGGTTCTGTATTTCTAAATAGCTTTTTAAAGAAGCTTCAAGGATTAGCTTCAGGTATAGTTCCTTATCTTTCCATGGCAAACCTGTTCCATTAGTTTCCATTTGTTGTTTGATGATTTCTCTGGCGACTTCAGGAACAATCTGGTGGCCTTCTTTTTGAAGCTCGTTTAGAAGAGTCGTTTTTCCAACTCCAGGACCACCGGTTATGATATAAAAATTTTCATTTTCGAGTTTCATTGATATAATATAGGTTTACAGTTATTTCAGCTCCAGTATTTTTACTTCAAATGGCTGCAAGCTTAACGTGATTTTATCATCACTAGCCATTTTTTCTTCCTGATGCTGAGTCAGTACATTCCATACTGCATAGGTTTGTTTTTCTGACGCAGGCAACTCTAATACGTCTTTTAGACTAAAAGTAATTTGTTTGACTTGTGCAGAAGGATTTCTCCAGGTTAAAATTCCTTCTTTTTTATTCCATGCTGCAAATCCGTAAATCTCCTCTTTGGCCGGATCTCCGCCTACCCAGTGCACATCTGATAGAACCTGTTGATGTTGTTCTGACCATTTCATTGCCCTGGCCAATTCATTCCAGGTTTTGTTGTTCAGCAGATGAGGGTTAATGTACAGTTCCTGCATGCCTGTTCCATTGCTGAAAAATTCCCATATATCTTCTGTGATGCCTTTATCATCATTGGAAAATTCTGCACCTACTCCGTTTTCATTGTTCACCACTATTCCGTGGTACATCAGTGCGTTTAGCGGATAAAGGCGGGAGCGTTTGACGATGTTTTTGTAAACTTCTGCATCCCGGTAATTGATCCATTGTTGTCTTTTGGTGCCAGGTCCAAGAAGGTCCATGTCACCTCCCGCACGCCAGATGGCATCCCCATAGCTGAGCCAATAAGGAGATGGCCAGGTGCCAACGGTCAGGTTAAAATAGAGGTCAGGTTTAATCTCCCGGAGATCACTAATCACGCGCAGGAAAGCTTCCAGATCTTTCGCGTATTTCTCTCCTGCACCCGCAGCCCCGTTGCCGGCACCTACGCCGTCAAACTTAAAGCTGACCACGCCCTGATCCTTAACAAAACCTTCTGTGAGTTTTTTAAAATAAGTAAAGTAGCTTTTATCTGCAAGGCTCAGGCCATTATCGTTGGGCTTGAATGGCAGGTTTAATGTTTTAATACTGGCCAGACGGCTGGTTTGTTCTTCACCATATCCGCCCCAGGGCGATACCCAAACGCCCATATTTGAATTGTATTTTTTTGCCAGCGAGTCCATATGTTTGAATCCATTTGGTAATTGATTGCTGAAGTACCAAAGTCTGTGGTAATCATCCCAGCCACTGTCCCATAAAAAGGCACTAATTTTTGTTTTGCGTTTCAGTATCAGGCTATCTCCAAACATTTTGATACGGTCCATCGCATTTCCCTCGGTGATTTCTTTGCGATCATAACCAACATCATACCAGGAATTATAGTGAGGAAAGGCCCTGTAAGGCACTGCCCTTACTTTTTCAAGATAGTAAAGATAGCCCCTGCGGAGTTGTTCAGTAGGGGTGGTTCCCCAAGCTACGCTAACCTCAAATCCTTCTGCTTTATGGAGTGCGGCGGAAGCTGCAAGGCTGCTCTTGATTCCGGTTGAACTGACTTGGCTTTGTGCCATTGGATGTTCAATAGCAAAGAAAAATGATCCGGAAAGTATCGGCGAACCATCAACTTTTCCGGAAAGTTCCGGCTGGTATGCTTTAGGGATATTTACTAAGGTTAGGTTGGTTACCAACTGTTTAGAATCATTGATGTTGAAGTTTTGTTGTATGAAATTGCAGTCGTTGTGCAAAGAAATACTCCAGGTTATCCTGATGTTTCCCGAGCCATCTGACATTTGATACACCAGCTGTTTCCCGGATAATCTGTCCAGCATCTTTATTGCATTAGGTTCTGCAGGGATATCTCCATTACTTCTGTTTGTGATGTGAAAATCGGATGCGTACAAGCTTTTTCCATTATTAAGTTTCAGTTCGAATAAGCAGGTATCCGTTAAATCTGTGCGTTTAGATAAAACTTTATCTCTAAATGAGATCTTATTTATCCGGTCATTTACCAGGCCTATACTCACTTCAAGAATATTGTTACTTAGTACGTTGTTTGCTGCCGAGATACCGGCCCTTTCTGGTCTTTTACCAGCATAGTAGACTTGTGCTATAGAAGAAGAACAAGTGTACAAAGAAACAGCTATGAAGACTAGAATAGGAAGAATGTGTTTTTTCGAATTTTCCATTTGAGTATAATAATAATGGATTTAGATGGAAATTTTCTGAACAAACGTTTGCGTTAATTGATTCAGTCTTCGAGAAGCTTAATACAAGAGATGTATTGGATTTTGAAAATATATTAAAAGGCCTTACAGAGTCGTAAGGCCCTTTAATATTATTACTAGGTACTTCTGTTAATTAATTTAAGGAGAATTGCTATAACAGCAATGACCAAAAGTACATGAATTATTCCTCCGGTATAATAGCCTCCTAAAAAGCTGATTGCCCAGATAATAACCAAAATAACTGCGACGACATAAAGTAGATTTCCCATAAAATTAGTTTTAGTTTGATTAATGAACATAAACTAACTTAAATAGTTTAGGGAAGATGACGATTGTTACCTTATGGAAACCTTTTCAAACCGCTCAACTCTTAACTGACCGAGAATATAGATGCTGTTAAAAGTGTAGCCTGTAAGTCCTTCATTTTTAAGAAAAGTAAGAATTCTGGGTTTTAAGGCTATAAATAAGGAAGTGCAATACAATTCAAAATTGTTTAGTATAAACTTCCTCTGGTAGCGCTCAGTTAAACAATCGAAATTAAAGATCAATTGACTGGCGTGATTCAATGTGATGAGTCTTTCGTGATCAATTGCTGCCTCACTTAGGTATTTATTGCTGCTAACGAAGCTTCCGCTCAGGCGGTTGAAACTCTTTATTTGTTCTTCATTGAAGTTCATATTGCCAGCAAATTTAGCGGATATATCCGGCAGATTTAAGAAAAGCCAAGATCTTTGAATAATAGATCTTTGTAATTGCTTCCAATAGGTATTTCATTATGGTTAATAAAGATGCGGTTGCCTTCTATATGGCCAATTTTAGATTTATTAATAATAAATGAACGATGCGTTCTTAAAAAACGAGCCTTAGGTAACAATCCTTCAAAGGTGGAAAAGGGCATTTTAGGGAATAACGAATTGCTTGAGGTTATTATTTTGGTGTAGTTTCCTTGTGCTTCGGCATACAATAGTTCATCATATCCTACTTTATAAATCTTTCCATCTGTTTTAATGAAGATGAAATCTTCTGCAACAGAACCAGCTGCTTCACTTGCCAGCGTAACTCTTTTAGGCTCCAGTTTCTCGAATGCTTTATCTACAGCAATAATAAAGCGATCAAAAGAGAAGGGTTTTAATAAATAATCGCATGCTGCCAAATCAAAAGCATCAATAGCATATTCTTTGTAAGCAGTTGTAAAGATCACCTGAGGCTGATCTTTTAGTGTTTTTACAAATGAAATTCCATCCATTATGGGCATATTTATATCCAAAAAAAGAATATCAATCTTTTGGCGTTGTAATATAGCTTTCGCTTCTAGCGCATTCCCACAAGAAGCTACAACATTCAGGTAATCCAAATGGCTGCAATAACTCTTTATGATGTCTCTTGCAATCGGTTCGTCGTCAACAATAAGGCAGCTTACTTGGTTCATTACTTCATTTTAAGTTGTAAGATAACATTGTAAAACGAATTATCCTTCTTAATGTTTAATTCGTGCTCAGCAGGATAAAGCAAGCTTAGTCTTTTACTCACGTTATCTAAACCAAACCCACTGCTTCTATTAACCATGCTCGTCTCATTCTCCGCTTTGCCGTAAGAATTTTTAACGAAAAAGAGGATAGAATTACCCCAGGTTTTTAGTTTTATATCGATATATATCTTTTCATCAATTGTGTTTTTAGAGTGTTTGAAGGCGTTCTCAATAAATACAATCAACAACATTGGGGCTATTTTTATTTCGGGCACAATTACTTCTTCAATTTCTGTCGTTAATACCAGTCTGTCGCCAATTCTTATCTTTTCAAACTCCATATAATTATTGATATACGCTATTTCATCCTTTAATGGTACATATATTTCTGTGGCATCATAAATTGAATAGCGCAACAGCTCAGACAGTTTGAGTAGTAATGCAGGTATTTTCTCATGATCCGTAATTGAAAGACCGTACATGTTGTTTAAAGTATTAAACAAAAAATGAGGACTCAGTTGTGATTGCAATAAATGCAATTCACTTTTACTATGCGCAGCCATTGTTTTGGCCTCTTTCAACTGATTCTCCGAAACATTATGAACGATCTTGATTAATGCACCAAGTGCCAAACTAATCCATACAAATGGAACCCAGGATAGTAATAAATTAATAGCAACCCTTCCTTGCAGTGGAAAATCGGCATGAAAAAACAACCATGCCACACAAACAACAATTGAGATACACAACACTAGTGATAATGTTTTAGGAAGGATTTTTAAACGTGCAGACCAAATTTGTGCAATATATCTTCCTGTAAAAAGACCCAGAAAAAAGAATACCGTTCCCGCGAAAGCTGCTGCTTCGTCTTCATGTACCTGAATAGACTTAACATAAGATTCGATCACTAAATAGATTGGGATGGAAACAATAAGAGATAAGAATATATAAAGCGGCTGACCAAAGAAGCCAATCAATGCTTTAAATTTTATATCCTCTACAGTATTTCTGATGTTCCTTGTCTCGCTCATAAGCAACGAATTTGGGAAAGTTCTTTTGATCGATAAATATTTACTGATGAACTGGTCAAAATCATGGACCGAACCTCAATAATAGGGTACATAACTCTTTAACACCCCCAAATAGCTTTCCGTCAACCGATAGCCAAGTTACAACATATTATTTTTTAGAGCTAGCACGAACAATGAATATTTGATCAATCAACAACCCGACCAATTTAAAACCAATAGCAATGAAAACAGATCTCCTTTTCCTTTTCGCCGTGCTCATCTCCTTTACTTCCCTTGCACAAGTAAAAACGGGAGTCATTTCTTCAACTGTAAAGGATTCAAAAAATGAAGCCATTATTGGAGCCACGGTACGCTTACTTAAAACAACAGATACTGCAGTTGTTACCACGAAAATGACAGATGGCGATGGAAAGTTTCAATTCATCAATGTTGATATAGGCGTTTACATATTAAAAATAACAGCTGTAGGCAAGAAGGAGTTCAGTTCGGTGCCCTTGCATGTTATGGACAGTAAAGGGATTAACCTTCCCATGATCATCCTATTTCCGGCTAAAAGTACCGAGCTTAACGAAGTAGTTATAAAAGCAAAGCGACCGCTAATTCAAATGGAAATAGACAAGACAGTGGTGAATGTTGATGCCATGATTAGCAGTGCTAGCAGTAATACCTTAGAGGTACTTGAAAAAACTCCTGGTATCGTTATAAACTCTGGTGGCGACATCACATTAAATGGCCGGTCCGGAGTAATGGTACTAATTGATGGGCGTCCCACTTACATGTCGGGACAGGACCTTTCTCTTTACCTAAAGTCACTTCCCGGCTCTCTTTTAGATAAGATAGAACTGATGGACAATCCTCCTGCCCGTTACGATGCTTCTGGAAATGCAATCATCAATATTAAATTGAAGAAAAATAGAATAGGCGGCTTTGTAGGAAGCATTGCTACTGGTTATTCACAGGGAAAATATGGAAAAAGTAACAACTCTTTAAACTTGAATTACAACTATAAGAAAATTAATCTATTTGGCAGCATGGGCTATAGCTACGAGAAAAGCTACAGTAATGACAATTTCACCAGAAACTTTTTTGATGTCAATAATGTCCCAACATCAACAGTGTTTTTGATGAACAGACAGAAATCTAAAAGCGAAGGATTAAACACAAATCTTGGGCTAGATTATGCGTCCACTCCCAACACAACCTATGGCATTCAGCTAAATTTAAACGATAACAAAAATAATGAGGTTCTTAATTATTACAGTGATAATTACAGCGCCGGACAATTAGATAATATAGGCAAGGGGCATACCTACGGCGATAACAACAGAACTAACCTGGGCACAAATATCAATTTTCTGCATAAATTCGGGAAAACAGGAAAAGAACTATCTGCTGATATAAACTACTTAAATTATCGCAGTACCGGCAATCAATCATTGATAAACAACCAGGATCAATTCTTTTACAATTTACCATCTAAAATAAATATATACACTGCTAAAGCAGATTATGTGCAAACCATAAAAAACAATGCACGTTTCGAAGCTGGATTTAAATCAAGCTTCGTAATTAATGATAACAAGTCCGATTATTATAACATTACAGATCAGGGACAGGTTATTGATAATGGTAAATCAAACCACTTCAAATTCAGAGAAAACATAAACTCTGCTTATATTAATGCTCAAAAAGGATGGAAATATCTCTCTGTTCAGTTAGGATTACGCTTAGAAAACACACAATCCAAAGGTCAGCAGTTAGGAAATGAAATCGTACAACAAAGTGAATTTAGTAAAAACTATACCCAGGTTTTTCCTACCTTATTTCTAAACTACAAATTTGACACAGTTGGCCGAAACACATTAAACTTTAGTATTAGCAAGAGAATAAACAGGCCAAACTATCAATACCTAAATCCATTTCTATTTTTTAGAGACAGGTACTCTTACACCGTGGGCAATCCGGAGCTAACACCTCAATATCAGTTCCGTTACGAGCTTAAATATCAATACAAACAATTGCTTAGAATGGGTTTAAGCTATAACAGATTTACGGATGTAATTTTCCAAACCACAAAGGTAGTTGATGATGTTTTTATCAAGAAACCTGAAAACGTAGCTTTTGGTTACATGTTGCTACTTAATAACAGCATATCGTTAACGCCAAAAGAGTGGTGGAGTCTCAATTTAGAACTTCAATTTTCCAAAATGGGATTAAATGGGATGGCTTATGGAGAAAAACTAAATCCGAGTACCTATGTGGCAAGAATAGGTGCATACAATCAATTTCAATTTAAAAAAGGCTGGAGTGCTGAACTTAATAGCTATTATGCCAGCAGAGATCTAAACGGTCAAAGCTTTACTTCAGGAATGTACAGAGTAAATGCAGGAATTCAAAAAAAGATATGGAAAGACAAAGGAAGCATTAGGATTAACATGGATGACATTTTCCATTCATGGGTTTACGAAAACCGTTCCGTTGGACTGGCTCGGGCCTATTCATTTCAAATCAGTGCGTCTGACACCCAGCGCTTAGGCATTGCTTTAACCTATCGCTTTGGTAAGGAGGTGTTTAAGCGGAAGAGTAAATATACAAATCATACACTTGATGAAGAAAAGAGCAGAATGTGATCCGTAAACAATATTTGTATTTATAATATGTATTACATAATATGAATTGCTATATTAGAACTCTTTTTAAGCAATTCAACAAGTCAACCAAATCATGAACTGTTTTTTTTCTACTGCTCAAATCCAAATTCTCTCTAAATCCATGAAATTAGGCTTCTTTGCAATAATGAGTTTACTTTTTTGTTTAATCAATTTGGTATCTGCACAAGAGAAAACGCAGGGGGAATGGAAAAATAACCACAGTTTATCTGAATTGTCAAGAGCTCCAATTGCATTGATTCCTTATCCCCAAGAAATTGTCTGGACAAATCAAAACTGGAAACCCACAGGTAAGATTAGCGTTGTAGTTGATCATAGAGATCAGGAGTATCTCAAAAATGCAATCCGTTCGCTAAGCAGCTTGCTCGGTACTATCGGAATAGAGGTGGATAAAGAAGGTAATACTTTATCCAATAAACATCAGCAGGTTTCAATTCGTCTGGATAGTAATTTGGTTAAAAAAAGTGAAGGTTATCAATTGGAGGTTTCTGCAAAGGGTGTTTCTATTGTGGCCAGAGATGTTGCTGGGGCATTTTATGCAGTTCAGACACTCGGACAACTTTTAAAGAAAAATGGAAGCTATGTTTTTACGGGGTGTAAGGTAAACGATTGGCCAGCCTTCTCTTTACGTGGATTTATGCACGATACCGGAAGAAATTTCCAGGAGTTGGATATGTTGAAAGCGCAGCTTGACAGGCTTGCCGCTTATAAATATAATACTTTCCACTGGCATTTGACTGATAACCCAGCCTGGAGGCCCGAAAGTAAGGTTTTTCCTAAATTGAATAAGGCCGAAAACAGGAAGAGTACAAGAGATCCGGAAAAGTCTTATAGTTTTGAGGAGATCCGGGAGTTGATCCGTTATGCGGGTACTTTGAACATAAGGGTCATTCCAGAACTGGATATGCCGGGACATAGTGCTTATTTCAAAACAGCTTTTGGTTTTACCATGAACTCTGAGCAAGGAATGAAAGTACTTGAACAATTGATTGATGAGTTTTGTAAAGAAATACCGAAAAAGGATTGTCCTGTTATTCACCTGGGATCAGATGAAATACATATCCCTAATCCACAGGAGTTTATAGCCAGGATGTCAAATCGGGTAGAGGCAAACGGAAGAAAAGTTATGGTTTGGAACCCGGGCTTAAAAGGAGGAAATGAGATTATCGAGCAACTTTGGTATGATGATGTTGTTTCCAAAGCTTTCGAAGGGAACCAGCATCCTTACGTTGATTCTTATGCCGGGTATTTGAATTCTTATGATGCGTTGACGCTTATTCAACGATATTTTTTTCAACAGGTTTGTAATAGACCTTATGGTAATCATCTGGCGATGGGAGGAATCCTTTGCTGCTGGCCGGATACCAGGGTAGATGATAAACGGAATATTTATCGTTATAATCCTGTATGGCCAGGTATGCTTACTTATAGCGAAGCGTTATGGTGTGGAAGACCAGAAGCAGCCCCTCAATACATGAAAAATTTACCAGCACCAAATACAGAGGCCGGTCAATATTTTAAGGAGTTTGAAAACAGATTGTCTGCTCATCGGGATCTGTATTTTCAAAATGATGCTTTTCCTTTTGTTCAATATAGTCAGGTTAAATGGCAACTTGCAGGCCCATCCGATACCACACTTCGAGTATCAGAATCGGTTAAACTGCCGGTTTTCGGAGGCGTACAGAGAATGGAGCAAATATTTCCTTCTGAATCGTTGAAGAATGAAATAAAGCAGACCGTGACCTTGTTTTCTGAAATTTACAGTGCTGAGCAAAAAACTATACATGCGTGGGTTGGTTTCGAAACAGCAGTGCGTTCCAATCGCAGAAGTGCAGGTATACCGGCTTCGGGAAAATGGGATGCAAATGGCGGTAAGATATACATTAATGATGTAGAATTGCCTGGGCCAAAATGGCAACAGCCTGGAGCAAACAGGTATCTCGAACCAACATGGGAAAAGCCGGGAAATGAAATTCCTTATACAGACGAAGAATTTTATTGGACACGGCAGCCTGCTGATATTCAGTTAAAGAAAGGATGGAATACGATTAAGGTTACGGTACCTAGAACCTATGCAGACCAGGCCTGGATGTTTGCATTTGTTCCCGTAAAAAAAGATGGTTCAGGTAAATGGATTGAAGATTTAAGTGTAGAGTTCTAACTGAACCGGTCCTCTTATTTTGCCTTTAATGTAGGATGGATATCAAGTGCGTCAGGCATATCTTACGCTAAAATTCACTTTTTAAAATCAAATTTTTTTTAAAGAAATGCAATCTAAAAATAAATAAGTGTAACTTGATTTCAATCTTTTGATAGCCAGTATATTAAATTGAAAACCAAGATGAAACCTAAACAACCAGAAAATCAAAATTCAAGAAGAGATTTTATTAAAAAATCGGCAATTGGCCTGGCAGCATTTACCATTGTCCCAAGATATGTATTGGGTGGCCAGGGATATCTTGCACCAAGTGATAAATTAACTAAAGCTGTAATTGGTGTTGGCGGTATGGGAAGAGGCCATTTTGGCTACGAAGGCACACAGGTAGTGGCCATTTGTGATGTAGATCAGAACCACCTTAAACAGGCTGCGGCAATGTTAGATAAAGGGGTAAAAACATTTAGTGACTATAGAGAACTTATACAATTACCCGAAGTAGATATTGTACATATTGCTACCCCACCGCACTGGCATGGTATAATGGCTGTAGATGCTGCAAATGCAGGTAAAGATATTTGGTGTGAAAAACCAATGACTCATACCATAGGCGAGGGAAAAAGAGTGGTAGAGGCTGTAAAGCAACATGGCAGAATGTTTAGATTAAATACCTGGTTTAGGTTCAAGGATACTTTTTACGGAATGGGTACAACTGTGAAACCGATTAAAAAATTGGTAGATAGTGGTATGCTGGGCTGGCCATTAAAGGTGACTGTAAGCAAGCATACTGGCTACGACTGGAAATTTTACTGGGTGGGTAAAGATCATTTGGAGCCTCAGCCAGTACCACCGGAATTAGATTATAATGCATGGTTAGGCCCTGCACCGTATAAACCTTATAATGCACATCGTGTTCATCAAACTTTTAGGGGATATTGGGATTATGATGGTGGCGGATTAAGTGATATGGGGCAACATTACATCGATCCGATACAATACTTTTTAGGTAAAGATGATACCAATCCAATTTCTGTTGAAGTAGATGCACCGCAACAACATACCGATGCAGTAGGCATTTGGCGCAGAATTACTTATACCTATGCTGATGGCTGCCAGATCATATTGGATGGCGAAGGCAAAGATGTTAATGTACCTTATATAGAAGGACCAAAAGGTAAATTATATCCAGGCTTTAAGTCTGATATTCCTGATCTGGAACGTAAACTGGCACAATTTCCCGATCCTGACCCAGAGATTGTAGAATTCTCAGAATCGGTAAGGACGAGAAAGAAATTTGCTCTGAATGAAGAGAACGGACACCGTTCTTGTACTATTGTAAATATTGGTTTGGCGGCCTTAAGATTGGGCAGATCGTTAAAGTTTGACCCTGTTCAGCAAGAGTTTATTGATGATGAAGCTGCAAACAGATTAATCAATCCAATAATGCGTGCACCATTTTCCATTTAAAACATCAGGTAATACAAACCATCATGAATAAAAAAATATTAATGGTGCTGCCGGCTCTTGTAATGCTTTCAAATGCATTTTTTACTTTAACGGCCCATGCACAAGATAAAAAAGACGAAAGAACTACAACTACGCGTATTGCAGATTTACTGGCGCAATTACCTGCCAGAGATGCTGCGCAGCTAGAAGGTAACATGAAAGAAGTTGCCAATTTAGGCGAAGAAGGATATGTAACCTTAATTAGTGGTTTAACAGCTCCCAAACAAGGGAATAATGCCTTAATTGAATATGCTGTAGGTGGTTTTACTGCCTATGCCACAAAAAGTGGTCAGCAAGATTTAAGGAGCATGGCCGTCAGTGCCTACTGTAAATCTTTAACCAAATTATCAGACAAACAGAACAAAGCATTTATCATTAGCCAGTTCGATCTGGTAGGGAATGAAGCAGCCGTTTCCTGTTTAGAAGTTTACCTTACTGATGAGCAATTGGCAGACGAAGCCTCGAGGGCTTTAGCTAAAATTGGAACAACGTCTTCAACAACGGCATTGGTGAGCGGTTTAAGTAAAGCTACGGGTAAGGCGAAAATTGCCATTGTAGAAGCATTAGGGCACACTCATTCTAAGGCGGCAGCTACAGCCATTTTTCCATTGGCCATGGGTACAGATAAAGAATTAACTAAAGTTAGTTTGTATGCTTTGGCCAATATTGGCGATGCATCTTCCAAAGAAATTTTGGTAAAAGCTGCTGAACAAGCGGGTTATAAATATGATCAAACCAATGCAGTAGCTGCTTTATTGGTGTATGCACAGAAAAATGTAGCAACCGATAGAACTGGTGTAGAAACCATAGCTAAAACAATTTTGGGAAAAGCAACAGCTGATGATCAGGTCAACGAGCGCATTGCGGCCTTAAAATTACTTTCGGCAACGCAAGCTGATCAGCAAGCTTTGTTGGAGGCTATGGCCGATAAACAGTTGGAGTTCCGTGCAGCTGCGGTTAAATTTGCCGCAGCTGGTGTGAATGATAGCAATAGTGCAGCCTGGGTAAGTCAACTAAAAAAGACAGATGCCTCAACCCAGGTTTCTATTTTAGATATGCTGGGAAATAGCAAAGCAAAATCTGTACTGCCAGAGGTGTTGAAATTTATAAAAAGTGGTGATCAGCAGGTAAAGCTTGCCGCCATCAATGCCGCTGTTAAGCTTGGGCAGGAAAGTGTTTTAGATGACTTGCTGAAAATAATGGAAAAAGGTGATGCTACAAGTATAGAGGGCATTGCCAATGGTATTTTAAGAATAAAAGGCGAAAGTGTTGCCACTAAAGTTGGAGCTTATATTCCGAAGGCTAAACCAGAGGCGCAAGTGGCCTTGATTAATATTTTAGCTGCCCGTGCAGCAATAAGTCAAATAACAGTTATTTATGCTTTATTAAATAGTAAGAATACTGAAGTTAGAAAAGCGGCATTTCTTTCCCTGCAACATGTGGCTGTAGCAGAAAACAAAACACAATTGTTTGATCTTTTAAATAAAACTACCGATGCCAGTGAACTCACTGCTGTTCAAGAAGCCATTATTGCTTCTGTAAAAGGAACTGCAGATAAAGATGCGCAAGCTGATGCTATCCTTCAGCAAATGGGAAATACACCTGCAGATAAGAGATCGTTGTTTTACAAGGTATTAGGTAGCTTAGGTGATCAGAAATCGTTAAAGTTTGTATCCGAGGCATATGCCTCAGGCGATGATAGGACAAAGAGGGCTGCAATTGAAGCACTTTCTTCATGGACGGATGCGAGTTCGATTAACGAGTTGATCCGTATTGCCCGTACGACCGCTAATCCAGACTTTTTAAATCAAGCTATTACCGGTTATCTGGCCTTGGTAAGAAATACCGACTATCCTGCCGAGCAACGTTTATTATTGTTGCGTAATGCAATGGCTATAGCCAAAACTCCAGTTCAGCAACAGCAAATTCTGAAAGATACCGAACAAGCCAAATGCTTTAATGCGATTGTATTTGCAGGGCAGTATTTAGATGATGCGGCTTTACAGCAGGCCGCGGCAAATGCAGTGATGAACATTACCATGGCCGGAACGTATAACGGCGACATTATAATAGGCTTGTTAAATAAAACAATTGCAGTAATCACCGGGGGAGATGCGGGCTATCAGAAAGAAGGTATGCGTAAATATATTTCAGAAATGAAAGCTGGCGAAGGCTTTGTACAAGTTTTTAATGGAAAGGACCTGTCTGGCTGGAAAGGTCTTGTAGGCGATCCGATCAAAAGATCACAGATGGATGAAAAGACCTTGGCTGATGCGCAGACCAAAGCCGATGCTGAAGCCCGGGAAAGCTGGAAAGTGATTAATGGCGAACTTCAATTTCAAAGCCATGGTAATAACCTTGCTACTGTTAAAAAGTATGGTGATTTTGAAATGCTGGTAGACTGGAAAATCATTGACGATAAAAAGGGCGAGGGGGATGCAGGTATTTATCTGCGCGGCACGCCACAGGTTCAGATCTGGGATCTTGCCCGTACAAAGGTTGGTGCACAGGTAGGTTCCGGCGGTTTATACAACAATCAAAGCAACGAAAGTAAACCGCTTAAAGTAGCAGACAATAAGTTAGATGAGTGGAATACATTCAGAATCTTAATGAAAGGTGACCGGGTTACGGTTTATCTGAACGGACAATTGGTTACAGATAACGTGATCTTAGAAAATTACTGGGATAGGAGCCTGCCGATTTTTGCAGAAGAGCAGATTGAATTGCAAGCGCATGGATCGCCAGTGGCTTATCGTGATATTTACATTAAAGAAATCCCCCGGCCAAAACCTTTTGAACTGAGTACACAAGAGAAAAAGGAAGGTTATAAAGTATTGTTCGATGGAACCAATATGCACAGCTGGACAGGCAATACCACCGATTATGTAATTGAAGATGGAAACATCGCCGTCAGGCCAAAACCAGGTAAAGGATCGGGCGGTAATTTGTTCACCAAAGAAGAATATAGTGATTTTATTTTCCGGTTTGAATTTCAATTGACACCTGCTGCCAATAACGGTTTAGGAATCAGAGCTCCTTTAGAGGGAGATGCTGCTTATGAGGGTATGGAGTTGCAGATTTTGGATAATGAAGCACCAGTTTATAAAGATTTGAAAGTGTATCAATACCATGGCTCTGTATACGGTACTATCCCTGCTAAAAGAGGGTTTTTAAAACCGACAGGGGAGTGGAATTACGAAGAAGTAGTTGCCAGAGGATCTAAAATTAAAGTGATCTTAAACGGTACTGTGATTTTGGATGGCGATATCGAGCCATTTAAGAAAAATGGTACCCCCGATCATCAGGATCATCCAGGCTTATTGCGTGAGCGCGGACATATTGGTTTCCTTGGTCACGGATCGCCAGTGCAGTTCCGCAGCATCAGGATTAAAGATTTGAGCATAAAAGATTCTGCTGAAAAAGAAATAGCCGTAAAAGCTACATCTAAAAAGAAATAAGTTAAATTTAACATAACAACTGTTTAAATAATGATTGAAGATAAGGCAAATTTGAAAACCGAAAATTCGAGAAGAAACTTTATTAAAACAACAGCACTCGCAGCAGCTGGATTTATGATTGTACCCCGATATGTATTAGGTGGACCAGGCTTTCTGGCCCCAAGTGATCGGTTACAATTGGCTGGTATAGGTGCAGGTGGAAAAGGAGAGGGAGATATTGCCAGTATTGTTAGAGGAGGTAAAACAGATGTTGCCTTTCTATGCGATGTAGACGATAGAAGAGCTGCTAATTCCTTAAAGAACTTCCCGAAGGCAAAATATTATAAAGATTATCGCGAATTATTGGATAAAGAAGGCAAAAATATTGATGCTATAACCGTATCCACACCTGATCATACCCATGCACAGATTGCCATGGCTGCTATGCAGCTGGGTAAACATGTATACGTGCAAAAGCCTTTAACCCATGATATTTATGAAGCCCGGATGTTAACCGAGGCCGCAAATCGTTATAAAGTGGTTACGCAAATGGGAAATCAGGGGGCATCGGGCGATGGTGTCAGAAGGCTTCAGGAATGGTACGATGCTGGTAGAATCGGTAAAGTACATACGGTTTACTGTTGGACCAATCGACCTGTATGGCCGCAGGGAATTTCATGGCCAGCAGGAAAAGACGAAATACCAAAAGAGCTCGACTGGGATTTGTGGTTAGGAAGTGCTCCATATAAAGAATATGTAAATAAACTGGTGCCCTTTAACTGGAGGGGCTGGTGGGATTATGGTACTGGCGCCATTGGCGACATGGGCTGTCATTTGGTGGAACCACCTTTTAGAGTATTAGGTTTAGACACGCCCATCAGTGTAGAATGCAGTGTGGGTAGCGTATATGTGGATGAATTCAAACGGGCCTACTTACCGGAAAGCTGTCCCCCATCAAGCCATGTCATCCTAACTTTTGCCAAAACGGAAAAAACCAAGCATGAAGTTCAGCTACATTGGATGGACGGCGGAATCAAGCCTGAACGTCCGGAAGAATTGGGTCCGAATGAAAGTTTTGGCGATAATGGTGTGCTTTTTATTGGTACAAAAGGCAAAATGATCTGCGAAACCTATGGTAAAAATCCAAAGCTATTGCCATTGTCACGCAATGAGTCAGATAAAACTAAAATCACCATACCGCGTATTGCTAATCAGGAAGAAGGTCATTATACGCAATTTGCCGAAGCTGCTATTGCGGGCTATGGTAAAATAGCCTTAAGTTCGCCGTTTGAAATTGCCGGACCGCTTACTGAAACTTTATTAATTGCCAATTTAGCGATCAGAGGCACAGATGTACAGCGCAGAGATACAGCAGGTAAAATCAGTTATCCGGGCAGAGATATCAAATTGCTTTGGGACAAGGTAAATATGAAGGTGACCAATTTTGATGAAGTAAACCAATTTGTAAAAAGAGAGTACCGTAAAGGCTGGAGTTTGGGTGTTTAATATTTAGTATGTCAATAGAAAATAAGAATTTAAGAGTATTAGTAGTAGGCTGTGGCAATATGGGTGCTTCCCACGCCACAGCTTATCATAATTTACCGGGTTTTGAAATATGTGGATTGGTTTCTACCGGCAAAAGCAAGGAGATCCTTAATCAAAAACTAGGTGGACAATATGATTTGTATACTGATTTTTATGAGGCAGTTGAGATCACCAAGCCGGATGCCGTTTGCATTTCTACTTATCCTGATACGCATGAAGCTTATGCAATAAAATCTTTCGAAAGTGATTGCCATGTGTTTATCGAAAAACCACTGGCTGATTGTGTAGAAGGGGCAATACGAGTAGCAGAAGCCGCAAAAAAAGCGAACAAAAAATTATTGGTTGGTTATATTCTCCGCTATCACCCCTCATGGAAAAAATTTACCGAGCTGGCTCAGGAAATGGGAAAGCCCTTAGTTATGCGTATGAATTTAAACCAGCAAAGCCATGGGCCTAAATGGACAGTGCATCGTAATCTGATGAAAAGTTTAAGCCCGATTGTGGACTGTGCTGTACATTATATTGATATCATGTGCCAGATGACACGGTCGACGCCCATACAAGTGAGTGCCATTGGTGCCAGGCTTACTGACGATATCCCTGAATGGAATTACAATTATGGACAGTTGCAGATTCGTTTTGAAGATGGCTCTATCGGTTGGTACGAAGCTGGCTGGGGCCCAATGGTAAGCGACAATGCTTTCTTTATTAAGGATGTTTTTGGACCAAGGGGAGCAGTATCTATTGTGGCCAGGGAGGCATCAGCCAGTGGAAAATCTGATTCGGTTGATTCTCATACTAAAACGGAGTCCATTAAAGTCCATTACGCAGATCTGGACCAGGAAGATGAATTTGCTAAGATAGACGAATACCTGGATCTGCAGGATGAACCCAATCATCAGGAACTTTGCGACCGGGAACAAATCTTTTTTCTAAAGTCAATCCAGGAAGATCTTGATCTTAGCTCAGCGACAGAAGATGCTGTGAACAGTCTAAAAATAGCTTTTGCCTGCGATGAATCTGTAAAAACGGGACAGACAGTGTTACTGTAGAGCCGAATGACAAAAAATCATTTGGCTGGTGTAATCACAATATTCCTGAATTCAATAGGACCATGATCTCCCTGGAAATAGATTGGACCAGGCTCTGCTTCGTTACCATCTAATGCGCCGCCAGTAATACCCGGGATTTCCTGATTACAGATGATGGTTTTACCGTTCGCTACAACCGTTACGATGCGGCCTACCAGTGTAATATCAAATGTTTGCCATTGGCCAGGATCACCTACAACCATTTCATTAGGTACCAGGAATCCATAAATTCCACCAAAGAGGTGACTGTTTGGGTGATCAGTTTTAGGGTTATCAATAATCTGAGTTTCATAACGGCCCCGGAGGTAAACACCGCTATTGCTACCTTGCTGATAACGGAATTCTACATGGAGTTTAAAATCTGAGAACTTTTGTTCAGAGATTAGATTGGATCCGGAATGAGGGCTGGTCAATATACCATCTTTAACGACCCATTGGTTTTGCCCGGAAACGCTCCACCCCTTCAGATCTTTTCCATTAAATAATTTAATTGCTTTGCCCCAAACAGGTGCAGTCGTTCTTTTGAGATCAGGGGCTTTCGCTCCTGTAAAAGGGTAGCTTTGTCCACTGCTGGTATGAATAGTGCCATGAATGCCAGTATCGGAAACAGTGCCTTCAAGCATCATATCACGGTCTTCCCTTTCCCATTGTGGAGGAATAGAAAAACTGAATTTTCCATTATCATAAGTTACTTTAGATATAGGTCTGGCACTTCCTCCTGTACTCACAAAACGGCCTACCAATGTACTGAACCCGGAAAGCTCTACCTCCAGCCAGGAAGGATGCTCCGATCCATTTTCACTTACTTTGATATCCCACCGACCGATCAGGCCACCACCTTTGACGCTTTCTGTCTTGATCGCAGCTACTTGAGCCGTTATACTGGAAGGATTCATCAAACCGATACTGCATATCAATCCTGCGATAAAGCATTTTCTATTCATGTTTATATTTATTGGTGATTAAGATAAATATAGACATTATTATTAATGTTGCCTTCTACTGGGATGAATTGGATCTGATGCTTATCTGGGTGGGGTCTTGTTGGGATAAGGTACGTTTTACCCCAACACGACCCCACCCAGACCTCAAGCAGATATCAATGTGCTCATATTAAGCTAGCCTGTTTGGAAGTGCCGCAGTTTTAAAATATGTCGCCTCGCTTTGGAATTCACATAAAAAGATATACATTTAATAACGTAATGAGATTTGATTTGAACCTAAAGTACCTTCTGATTCTCCCGTTAATATTTGGAGTATCTTGTACTCAGAATAAAAAACCAGCGGTGGTAAAAACAGAAACTGATGAGTCTTGCTCTGCGCATTTACCATCCAGATATGGCATTGCAGTAACACATTCTTCGGCAGACAGCACCTTTTCTTCGGACCAGAAGACATCACACCATGGAATGAAATGGATTCCTGCGGGTGTTTTTTCTATGGGTGCTAAAGATCAGGAGGGGCGGAAGGATGAATATCCTGCACATCAGGTTAAACTGGATGGATTCTGGATGGATGAGAAAGAAGTGACCAACAAAGAATTTATGGCATTTGTTAAAGCCACTGGCTACAAAACGATTGCAGAACGCAAGCCGGATTGGGAGGAAATCAAGAAGCAATTGCCGCCGGGAACTCCAAAGCCCCCCGATAATGTTCTTGTTCCTGCTGCACTTACATTTAATCCGCCGCCGCATCCGGTTCCATTAGACAACGCGTCACAATGGTGGGCCTGGACTAATGGGGCGAGTTGGAAACATCCTGAAGGACCAAAAAGTACGATTGAAGGAAAAGAAAATTTTCCGGTAACTCAGGTGTGCTGGGAAGACGCGAATGCTTATGCTAAATGGGCTGGAAAACGATTGCCTACAGAAGCGGAGTGGGAATACGCAGCGCGTGGGGGAATGAAAGATGCTATCTATCCCTGGGGAAATGAACCTGTAGAAAGTGGCAGGCCTAAGGCGAATACGTGGCAGGGAAGTTTTCCAGACAAAAATACCGACTGGGATGGATTTCATAATCTTGCACCGGTAGGGTCATTTGCTGCGAACGGATATGGGTTATTTGATATGGCTGGGAATGTTTGGGAATGGGTGGCTGATTGGTACAAGGCAGATTATTATCAGGGTTTAGACGGTACAACCAGTGTTAATCCAACTGGACCAAAAGATAGCTATGATCCGGATGAACCTACTGTACCTAAAAAAGTAACCAGGGGCGGTTCTTTTATGTGTAACAGTTCTTATTGTAAAGGCTACCGGATTTCGGCAAGAATGAAATCATCACCTGATACGGGTTTGCAGAATACGGGTTTCAGATGTGTATCCAAATAACGGATTTGCAAAATATACAAGGCGATGACTTTATCAATTTAGTCAAATAATCGAGAGAAATGGCTTTCCAGGTGATTTCGCATCCCATTTCTAAGCAGTTCTGCAGAACCTTTTTCTATGAGTCCTACAATCTGTTTGTGGGATACAAAATTTTTAGAAGAGATTTGCTTCTTTAATAAGCCGCTCTGATGAACATAGTCAAATACAGGTAGCAGCATTTTCTGGAAATTTTTTAAGGTCTGGTTACCTGTAATGTCATATAGTTTTCCATGGAACTTGATTTCCTGTTCAATCCGAAAAATGTAGGCATCTGCTTTTTTAGGTTCTGAAGCAACAATTTCTTTTAATTCTGCAATATCTTCGGGGGTTACTCTTTGAATAATAAAATCGGCCATACCGATTTCCAGAGAAAGCCTCATTTCGAAGATCTCTTTTAGCGTAGCGACATCAAGCATTTGAGGTTTCATACTTTTCTGAAGTACGGAAGTCAGATCTGGGCTGGTAATGATAGCACCACGGTGCTTTTTTGAATCTATCAGTCCGATCATTCGCAATCTTAACAAAGCTTCCCTGATGACCGTTCTGCTCACACCCATAGCTTGTGTAAGCTCCAGTTCTTTGGGGATACTGTCGCCAACTTTGAATTTTTTTTCAATGAATAATTCTATCAGGCTTTTTTCGACCTTGTCTACTAAGGAGCTGGTATCTATATTCTTTAGACTTTCTATCAAATCTGTTTCTTTCATAAGCTTAATGTATAGAAGTCGTTGATGTTTTTTTTACATGAAAGACTTAAAAACAAACATACAACATATTTTTAAAAGGAGAATGTTCAACATAAGGATGTTACTGGTGGGATGATAACTCCTTCAGCTGGATGAGGTCTTGTTCTCAGCTACTTCCGCTCGGTTTTAATAAAGTGTATTTATAACACTCAGAAAATCAGATTGTAAAAATATATCTGAATTATTTGGCAATAATCTTTTTTATTTACTACTATTGCTTTATGTATGACATATAATACAAACCAAACCAACCTAAACTAAATTTCATGAATCAAAAATTTACTTACATTAAAACGGTTTTGACAATAATAGGGATATTGTCATTTACCGTACTTTATGCACAGGACCGGAGTATTTCCGGGAGAGTAGTTGCAGAAAAAGATAAGATAACCCTGCCCTCTGTCAATGTTGTTGTTAAAGGAACAAAAAATGGGACGCAAACGAATTCGTCTGGAGAGTTTAAGATCAAGGCGGCTAAAGGAGACATTCTTGTTATTTCTTCTATAGGATATCTTTCAAAAGAAGTTACTATTGGTGAGAGTAACTCGCTTCAGATTTTCTTGAAAGATGATGATGCCAAACTAGATGAAGTGGTTGTACTGGGTTATGGAACTCAGAAAAAGTCACTTTTAACCGGATCTGTATCCAAATTAGATCATAAGGTTTTGGAAACGGGCGTACGCTCCAATCCTTCTTCTGCTTTGGCAGGGACCATTCCGGGGCTTAGAGTGCAACAAACCTCTGGAAGGCCTGGCGCGGTGGCTACAGTAATACTACGCGGAGGTACAGAGTATAATGGAACAGGGTCACCTTTGGTTGTTGTAGACGGTTTTCTGAGGTCTGGTTTTAGTGAGATCAACCAAGATGATATTGAATCCATAGAAGTATTAAAGGATGCATCGGCAACAGCTATTTATGGAGCAAGAGCAAACAATGGGGTAATATTGATCACGACCAAAAAGGGAAAAGACGGTGTTGCCAGCATTACGGTAAAAGCAAAAGTGGGTGTCAATTCATTAAATATTCCTTACAACTTTTTGAATGCCAAAGATTATTTATACTGGTCCAGAAAAGCTATCCAAACTTCTGGAATCTACGAACCGAGTAGACTCGCACAATTAACGGCCACAGGTCCTTTTGGAACTGGTAACCTCTATAAGGATGCAAATGGTAATATTCTGGATGGTAATAAGAATGCTGCAGCTGTTTGGAGTCCGATGTTTCTGGACGATGTGAATAAAGTGAAGCTTCAGGACGGATGGCAAACCATGACTGATCCGGTAACTGGTAAGCAAATTATATTTAATGATTTCAACTATAAAGATTATGCTTTGCGGAGTCATGCTTTGACCCAGGACTATAATGTAGCGATGACTGGAGGTAATGAAAAAGGAAATTATTATGCTGGCTTGGGTACATACAATGAGGATGGTTTTCCAATTAATACTTTTTATAAGAGGGTAACTTTTATTTTTAATGGTGAATACAAGATTAAGCCCTGGTTAACATCTACTTCAAGCTTGAATTTTGCTGATGCCAAATGGAGGGATGCGGTGACCAATTCTGAGGGGAATTATCTTTCCAGATCTTTAGGAGCACCTCCAACAATGAGGGGGACAAACGAGAATGGCGATCTTTTGGTTGGACGGGATTCTGGAGATGGAAACCCAATGGTGAATGATGATAAGTTTATCAGGAAAAACAATACGGATAAATTTACATTAACACAATCCTTTAAAGTTGACCTTTTACCAAATCTTACACTGAACACCAGCGCAAACTGGTTTTATGATGAAGGTTATTATGAATCTTTCAATAAAGATTATTTAGCCAGTCCAGGAGTGATTAACACGACCAGATCCAGTTCTGCTTCATTTTCTCGTAGTATGAGCCAGACTTATAATGGCGCACTTAAATACTCCAAAAATATTGGAGAGAAGCACCATTTTGACGTTATGGGTGGATCTGAGTTCTATGATATTTACACGCAGGGGTTGGCGGCATCAGGGTCAGGAGCGCCATCGGATGATTTCATGGCTCTTGGTTTGACAAGTTCTGATAAAGATAGACGGAGCATCAGTACTGGCCATACCCGTCAAAGGATATTGTCCTTTTTTGGGAGAGCCAACTACGACTACGAAGGTAAGTATTTAATGACAGCTACCTTCAGAAGAGATGGTTATTCTAAATTATTAAATAACAGATGGGGTAATTTTCCAGGTATTTCACTGGGGTGGAATATAGACAAAGAAGATTTTTTTAAGCCATTGAAAGATGTAGTTAATACTTTGAAGCTAAGAGCAAGTTATGGCCGGAATGGGAATGCAGACCCAGACAATAGGATTATTAACGCGTATAATCTTCAGGGACAGTACGGCACAAGTAAATATAATGGAAGCGTGGGCTATCTTGCTAATAGTTTGCCTTTTCCAAATTTATTGTGGGAAAGTTCTGCTACTTACGAATATGGATTGGAAACCAGATTGTTGAATAGAATAGATTTGACGGTATCCTATTATAGTCGTAAAACCTTTAATAAAATCTCTTCATTTAATTTACCTGCAACCGCAGGCTTTACACAGTTGACCACCAACAATGGAAGTATGCAGAACAGGGGAGTAGAGGCAGAGATGAATTACAATGCAGTTCGCACAAATGATTGGACGGTAAGCGTATCTGCAAATGTTGCCTATAATGCAAATAAAGTCTTAAAGCTTCCTAATAATGGCTTGATCAACAATAGAATTGGCGGGTTCGAAGTATATGATCCGGTAACAAAGAAGAATATTTTTGTTGGAGGTACCCAAGAGGGGCAGGATCCCAATGTTGCTTATGCCTATGTGGCAGAAGGCCTTTATAGAACGCAGGCAGATTTGGACAAAGATGCAAATAGAAGAGACTTATTAGGAGCTAAAGTGTTGGTTGGACCAGGTATCTATAATAACATGACTGCAGCTCAAAAAGCAGCTGTCTTTCCAATTGCACTTGGCGATGTTAAATGGATGGATATGGATGGTAACGATACGATTAATTCTTTTGACAGGAAACGTATTGGTCGTACAGTGCCAAGATGGACGGGTGGTTTCAGTGTGAATGTGAAATGGAAAAGACTTTCTATGAGTACCAGATTTGATTATGCGTTAGGTTTTGTACAGTATGATGGACCAAGTGCTTGGTTCTTAAGTAATGCACAGGGAACATTTAATACGACAGATCAGGTATTTGATACCTATACGCCAGAAAACCCTAATGCAAAATATCCAACATACTATTGGGCAGATCAACTTTATAAAAACAACACTTACAGAGAGTCGAGTATGTTCTATAAAAAAGGTGATTATCTTGCTCTTAGAGAGTTGAATTTAACCTATTCACTACCTGTCAAGTGGACAAGTCGTTTGAAAAGCCAAAATATTAATTTTTCTGTGACCGGCCAGAACTTAACCTATTTCAGTCAGTCAACTTTGTTCTCTCCAGAATCCAGTAGTATTGGAATAGGTGGTGCCGGATCAGGGGGCTATCCCTTACCACGTATCATCATTTTTGGTGCACAGTTTACATTCTAAAAATAAGATGAAACCTTTGGAAACTCAAAAAATAATTAACAGCGGAAGATCCGCTACTAAAATGAAGAGTCAGATGAAAAAAATATTTATCAGTTTATTAACCCTTATGGTGGTGATTAATTTCAGCGCCTGCAGAAAATTAGATCTTGCACCGGAAGATTTCTTTGCCAGTGAAAATTTTTGGAAAACACCTGCTCAGGTAGATGGTGCAATGATTGGTCTTCATAGCCAACTAAGAACCTTTCAGTTTACAATTTATACTTTGGGAGAGCTCAGAGGGGGGGCACTGCGGGATGGAACAAGCTTTACTGGAACGGCATCTCTAAATTCGGCTTCTATTATTCGACAGGACATCAGGGAGTCTTCACCCGGAATTTCTTCATGGGCAGGTTTTTACGCTGCAATATTCCAGGTCAATAATTTCATTTATCAGGTGGAAAAAGCAACCTACCTCCAAGCGACCGATAAAGCGTATTATCTGGGACAGGCCTATGGTTTACGGGCGTACTATTACTTTCATTTATACCGTACATTTGGCCGTTTACCTTTAGCTAAAGAGCCCACGGTGATCACAAATACACCAACCACATCTCAACAAGCTTATCTGCCAAGAACCAAAACTGAAAAAGAAACACTAGATTTTATTAAAAGTGATGTGAACCAGTCTGTTGCTAACTTTGCAGGGAATTATACAACTAAGTTCCAGAAAGCACAATGGTCTTTAGCAGCTAGTCAGATGTTGAAGGCAGAGATTTATCTATGGTCTGCGAAAGTAAAGATCGATGGCCAGGCTCCGGCAACAACCGTTGCGGATTTAAGCACAGCGAAGTCTGCCATAGATGAAATTTTGCCAAAATACAGTTTACAATCTTCTTTTGCTAACGTATTTAATTCAGCTGCGGTTCCGGCCAATAAAGGAAATAATGAGATGATTTTTGCAATCAGATACCAGCAGGGTGAGGCAACAAATAGTTATGGACAGTTCATATACGCTATTACTGACCCGCTTACAGGTTATGTTGATGATAAAGGTCAGCCCATCTCTGCTTCAGATCCTTTACAAGTGGCTGGTGGAGGTACCATCATAAGGTATGAATACAAATATGATCTGTATGCTAAATACGATGCTGCTGATACCAGGGCCAATGTGACATTTCTAAATTTTAATAAAGGCACTGTTCATGCAACGAATCTTCGTAAATTCTTAGGAACCATAGTAGATGGTTCCCGGAGTTTCTCTGACGATTTTCCTATATACAGATTGGCCGAAGCGTATCTTCTATTGGCAGAGATTAAAAATAAACAGGGCCAAGATCCTACCGCAGAAATTATGGCCGTTAGGAACAGAGCATATGCTGCCGGTACAGCACCTTTGTTTATGAATGGATCATTTGAGCAAAATGAGCTGGCTATTTTTAATGAAAGAGATAAAGAACTTGTGGCTGAAGGAAAACGCTGGTACGATTTACGCCGTATGCAGGATGCCTCTGGAGATCCCCTTGCGTTTAGAAAAGATCTTAATCTTGTTGGCGTTCTGGACAAGGGAAGTGAAGCCTATAAATTGATATGGCCAATTGACAGAAGCACGTTAACAAGTGATGAAACCCTTAAAAATGACCAGAATCCAGGATATCCGGGTACCTAATTAAATTCAAACATCAGGCAGTATAAATTTGGTCTGCCTGATGTACGCTTTCCATCTATTATAGAATAATAACATATGACAGTACAAAAACTAACCGGCCTGATTGCCGCACCTTTTACCCCTATGGATAACCAGGGTAAAATCAACATCTCCATTATTCCAGACTACTATCAATTTCTTAAAAACAATAAAGTCACAGGTGCATTTATCTGCGGTTCGACCGGTGAAGGCGTTTCCATGACCAATGCTGAAAAAAAACAAATAGCAGAAGCCTGGGCAGATTGCACCCGCCAGGACCCGGATTTTAAAGTACTGATGTTTCTGGGCGGAACCAGTGTGGAAGATTGTAAAGACCTGGCCAGACACGCACGTGAAATTGGCTTATATGCTGTATCCTTCACTTCTCCTTTCTATTTTAAACCGGCTAATGCAGAAGTACTGGCCCAGATGTGTGCAGAAATTGCAGCGGAAGTACCTGATATGCTTTTTTATTATTATCATATCCCGGTTCTAACTGGTGTAGGTTTTGCGATGTATGATTTGCTGAAAGCAGTGGAAGGTAAGGTCCCTAATTTTGCAGGCGTCAAATATACCCATGAAGATTTTATGGACTTTCTTTCGTGTATACACTTTAAGAATGGTAAATTCGATATGCTATGGGGAAGAGACGAGAATATGCTGTCTGCACTAATCCTTGGAAATAAGGGAGCTGTAGGAAGTACTTTTAATTATGCTGCACCGCTGTACTACGATATGATCACGGCCTATGAATCCGGCGACTTTGAACAGGCAAGAGCATTACAGCAGCAATCCATCGATATGATCCGTTTACTGGGTAAATATGGAGGAATTGCAACCGGAAAAGCCTATATGAAACTGGTAAATATTGATTGTGGTGGATTTAGACTTCCGGTTAAAAATATGAATGCAGAAGAATTCGAATCCTTCAAAAAAGACGTAGAATTGGTGGGATTCCATCAATTTAAATCGCTTGCTCCTCATTAGACCTAAATAAGCGCACCATGTTCAAATGTCCTTCTCTCTTATTCTTTACATTTATGCTGATTTCTTCAGATGCATTGCCACAGCAAGCATCAAATTATTCTATTCAATGGACTGTTGCGGCTAAGGTTACTCAGACTGACGGGCAACTATCCCCAGGTTTTGCCGGAGCCATTAATGCGGTATCCAATAATGCTCTGATCCTCGCAGGCGGGGCCAATTTTCCTGACAAATTACCATGGGAAGGCGGTAAGAAACACTATTCGGATGAAATTCATATTTTGCAGAAAGATAAAGGCGAGTTTATTTGGGATACCAGGGTAAAAGCTAAGCTTGAGAGGCCTGTTGCCTATTGCGGGAATACCTCAACAGAGCAAGGAATTGTATATGCGGGAGGCGAAAATGAGAATGGATTATCAAATAAATCTTACCTATTAACCTTTGAACCGTTAAAGAATCAGGTCTTCATAAAATCTTTACCTGACTTGCCTGTTGCCTTAACCAATATTGCACTGACTCATATTGGCCCTATTGTGTATGCTGTAGGAGGAGATGGAAAGTTCAATTCTTCCAATAGCTTTCTAAGTTTGAACTTAAAAAGTAAAAATCCAGAATGGCTTGTCTTACCAGATTTACCCACTGCACTTGCAAACGCTGTAGTCGTAGCGCAAAATGGGACTGATGGCCTGAATATTTATGTTATAGGAGGGAGAACAAAAACTGCTTCAGGAATTAGTGAACTGCATGGCACAACATTGATCTATCATCCTGGGAAACGCAGCTGGACAAGGGGTGCTCCTATACAAGATGGATTAAAAGAAACAAATTTCTCTGCCGGAGCTGGACTGGCCTTGGGTAAACATTCTGTTTTGATCACTGGCGGAGATAATGGCCATATTTTCCATCAGATTGAAACTTACCTCGCAAAAATTGCCAGTACAGAAATACCTGAAGAAAAAGAGAAACTCATTGCCGAAAAAAATAAACTGAACATCAACCATAAGGGGTTTTACAGAGGAATACTGCTCTACAATACCCTAACTAATCGATGGACTAAATTAGGCGAATTATCCTTCCCTGCACAGGTAACAACAACAGCCACCCGATGGGGGAACGATATCATCCTGTCCAACGGCGAAGTGAAACCTGGTATACGCACACCCAATGTAATGCTTGGGCGGATTAACAACTTAAATGTATGGTAATGAATACGAAAAGATATGCCTGGGTAGTTGTCGGTTTGCTTTGGGTGGTGGCTTTGCTGAATTACATGGACAGACAGATGTTGTCTACCATGAAGCCAGCCATGCAAATTGATATTGCAGAGTTACAATCTGCGACCAATTTTGGCTATTTAATGGCCATATTTCTCTGGATCTACGGTTTGATGAGTCCTGTTTCAGGAATTATTGCCGATAAATTTAACCGAAAATGGCTCATTGTTGGAAGTCTGTTTGTCTGGTCTGGAGTAACTTATGCTATGGGCTATGCAACTACATTTAACCAGATTTATTGGCTCAGAGCAATTATGGGAGTAAGCGAGGCTCTGTATATTCCTGCCGGCTTATCGCTGATTGCCGATTTTCATTCGCCTAAAACGAGGTCTTTGGCCATAGGTATCCATATGACTGGTTTGTACATGGGACAGGCCTTAGGTGGATTTGGCGCCACTGTAGCCGCTGCTTTTTCCTGGCAGGTTACCTTTCATACTTTTGGATTTATCGGTATTTTCTATTCCTTAGTGCTGATCTTTTTTTTAAGGGAACATACGCCATCAGATCAATTACAGGAGTCAGATCAGATTCGTATTAAAGCTAAATCTTCCTTGTTTAAAGGGCTAGCCATTTTATTTACTAATGTGTCCTTCTGGATTATTCTTTTCTATTTCGCAGTTCCAAGCTTGCCAGGTTGGGCAGCCAAAAACTGGCTTCCTACACTCTTTGCTCAAAATCTGAACATTGATATGGCTAAGGCCGGACCATTATCCACCATCACCATCGCTGCCTCTTCTTTTCTAGGCGTACTGTTTGGAGGTATATTATCTGATAAATGGGTACAGAAAAATATCAAAGGAAGGATTTATACCAGCGCCATTGGATTGGGGCTAACTATTCCCTCTTTATTGCTCTTGGGTTTTGGACACTCTTTATGGAATGTAGTTGGCGCGGCCATATGCTTCGGTCTGGGGTTTGGAATGTTTGATGCCAATAATATGCCCATCTTATGCCAGTTCGTTTCTGCCAGATACAGGGCAACAGCTTATGGTCTGATGAATATGGTTGGTGTCTTTTCAGGGGCCTACATTACAGACCTTTTAGGTAAGTCTTCAGATGCGGGTAGTCTGGGCAGAGATTTCGCTATGCTTGCGGGCATTGTACTGGTTGCATTGTGTATCCAGCTTTATTTCCTGCGTCCCAAACATAATGATTTTGTAGAAATATGAGCCGGTATATAAAACAAATTGCCGGACTGGCATTGCTGCTATCCCTTATGCTTACTTTAAAAGCCCAGGAAAGTAAGCCCATCAGGATTGCTTGTATTGGCAATTCTGTAACCTATGGTTATGGTCTGAAAGACAGAGAAACCGAGTGCTATCCGGCCAGACTTCAGCAGTCTCTGGGTAAAAGTTATGAAGTGAAAAACTTTGGTCGCAGTGGGGCTACTTTACTGAAACATGGACATAATCCCTATTCTAAAACAAAGGAATTTACAGATGCACTGAATTATAAACCGGATATAGCCATCGTACATCTTGGATTAAATGACACAGATCCAAGAAACTGGCCGGATTATAAAATGGATTTTGAAGCAGATTATACCTGGCTGCTGGATACCTTAAGAAAGGTAAACCCAAAGGTCAAGCTCTACGTTTGCCGGCTAACACCGATTTTCAGCGGACATCCCCGATTTAAATCAGGTACACGGGATTGGTACTGGCAAATTCAAGCTTGTATTTCAGCAGTAGCTAAAGGAAATCAGATTGGATTAATCGATTTGAATACCCCACTCCACAATAGACCGGACTTGTTTGCAGATCAGCTCCATCCTGATTCGGAAGGGGCATCAATCATTGCACAAACGATTTTTCAACGTTTAACCGGCAATTTTGGAGGTTTGCAACTGGCTTCAATTTTCAACAATCACATGGTGATACAACGATCCAGACCGATTCTTATTTATGGTCGTGCTAATGCTGGTGAACAGGTTGATGTGACCTTTGGGGATCAGAAAAAGAGTGTCTCGGCTGATCAGGATGGGAGGTGGAAAGTCGAGTTTCCTGCCTTAGCGGCAGGGGGGCCATATGTGATGAAAGTACAGGGACAAAAAAAGAAAATGGTTTTGCAAGATATCCTTATTGGTGACGTTTGGTTGTGCTCTGGACAGTCCAATATGGCCTTTCCATTAAAAAGTGCAGCTACAGGTGGCCCTGAATTGAAAAGCCTGACTTTAAACCCCCTGTTGCGTCTGTTTAAATTGGAAGGCTGGAGGGAGACAGACAATTCGGCATGGGATTCCGTGTCTTTGGTTAAAGCCAATCAATTGAAGTTTTTTTTCGGTAATTGGAGTACATGTACAGCAAAAATAGCCGCAGATTTTACCGCTGTTGGCTATTATTTTGGAAAACAGATTGTACAGGAAGAAGGTGTGCCGATCGGTTTAATTGAGCTTGCCGTTGGCGGATCACCAACTGAATCCTGGATAGACAGAAAAACCATGGAACATGATGATCTGCTGGTCGACGAACTGTCCAACTGGCGCAAGTCCGATTTTATCCAGCCCTGGGTGAGGGAACGTGCAGATACGAATCTTAAAGCAGCATTAAACCCTAAGCAAAGACATCCTTATGAACCTTGCTACAATTATGAAGCTGGCCTGGATTCCTTAACCAAATTTCAAATTGAAGGGGTGATCTGGTACCAGGGAGAAAGCAATACGCATAATGTAGAACTTCACGATCGTCTTTTTCAAACCCTGGTAAAGAGCTGGAGGCAGCAATGGGGATATGAATTTCCTTTTTACTATGTACAGCTGAGCAGTATAGACCGGCCATCCTGGCCAGTTTTCAGAGCGGCACAGCGCAAGCTACAATTTAAGATTCCCAATACAGCTATGGCGGTGACCAGCGATCTGGGAGACTCCTTAAATGTGCACCCTACCAGGAAAAAGGAAGTTGGGGAACGTTTAGCTAAACTGGCATTAAAATATACTTACCAAAAGAACATAGAGGCCAATGGCCCGGAAGTCCGGGAGGCGGTATGGCGAGGGAATGAAATTGTGGTCTACTTTGATCATGCGGTGCAGCTTAAGACCAGTGACCAAAAAATAGTAACTGGTTTTGAGTTGTTTACAGACCAGGGTTTACGGATACCCATCAAAGCCGAGATCCGTGGAACTGCCATTTATATTGTTCCTCCTCCGGGGTTGAAGCCAAAGTTATTGCTTTATGCATGGAAGCCTTTTACACGGGCAAATCTGGTGAACGAGGCAGAACTGCCGGCTTCTACATTTTCAATATCTATAAATTAAAAATCTAATGAGTTATTCTAACACAGAACTTAAAGCACTTCAGAAATTCTATAAGAATCAATTGTTAAACGATACTGTTCCATTTTGGTTTCCGCGGTCAATAGACCAAACGTACGGTGGATATTTATTGATGCGGGACCAGGACGGAACACTGATTGATGATGATAAGGCCGTTTGGATTCAGGGTCGTGCAGCATGGCTGTTGTCTACTTTATACAATACTGTTGAACAAAAAAAAGAATGGTTGGATGGTGCCAAATCAGGTATCGATTTCTTAAACCAATATTGTTTCGATTCTGATGGACAGATGTTCTTCCATGTGACAAGAGACGGCCGGCCGATACGCAAACGCAGGTATTACTTTTCTGAAACCTTTGCTGTGATTGCCAATGCAGCCTATGCAAAAGCAAGCGGAGATGAACAGGCTGCCGAAAAAGCCAGATATTTGTTTGGAAAATGCATCGAGTATTCTACCATACCTGGTATCCTGCCTGCTAAGTTTACTGCTGTAAGGCCAGCAAAAGGTATTGGTACTCCAATGATTATGATCAATACTGCGCAGCAACTCCGGGAAACGATAGGAGACCCCAGATGTGATGAATGGATAGACCGTTGGATTAACGAAATCGAAAGAGATTTTGTGAAAGACGACATCCGGTGTGTTATGGAACAGGTTGCACCAGACGGAAGTATTATAGACCATATTGATGGCAGGACACTTAATCCTGGACATGCCATAGAAGGTGCCTGGTTTATCCTTCATGAAGCTAAGCACAGAGGCAATGATCCACGTTTAATCGCATTAGGCTGTAAGATGCTGGATTATATGTGGGAACGTGGATGGGATAAAGAACATGGTGGAATTTTGTACTTCAAAGATGTGTACAATAAACCAGTTCAGGAATACTGGCAGGATATGAAATTTTGGTGGCCGCACAATGAGGTGATCATCGCAACCCTATTGGCTTATACCATGACAGGAGATCCAAAATACGGAGAATGGCATAAGCTGGTTCACAACTATGCCTACCAGCATTTCCATGACAAGCAACACGGAGAATGGTTTGGTTATCTCCACAAAGACGGTAGCATAGCACAAACTGCGAAAGGTAATTTATTTAAAGGACCCTTTCATTTACCGAGGCAAGAATGGTATTGTTTACAACTTTTAGCAAATTTAACATCATGAGATATTTTTCTTTTCTATACAGAGCATTATTTGTTCTTTTATTGGCCAGCCCGGTTTTTGCCGATGCCCAGGAAGTTTCAGTCTTCAGATCCGGTACAGAGGGCTTCAAAAGTTTCAGGATCCCTGCGATCCTTAAAATGGCTAATGGAGATTTAATGGCCTTTGCTGAAGGACGTGTAAACGGGGCAGGTGATTTCGGAAATGTCAAGATTGTGATGAGGAAAAGTACAGATCATGGGAAAACCTGGAACCTCATAACTATAGTTGTTTCTAACGACACTTTACAAGCAGGAAATCCGTCACCCGTGTTGGATTTAACCGATCCTGCTTATCCAAAAGGGCGTATATTCTTGTTTTATAACACAGGGAACGCACCTGAAAATGAAGTAAGGAAAGGAGTGGGCCTGCGCGAGGTTTGGTACAAAACATCTGCTGATGGAGGTGAAAGCTGGTCTGCCCCCGTAAATATTACCCTTCAGGTTCATAAACCAAAACAGCCTCAAGTCAATAAAGTATACAACTCCGATCAGGACTGGAGGAGCTATGCCAACGGTCCAGGACATGCCATTCAGCTAAACTCAGGGCAGTACAAAGGACGGATCTATGTTGCTGCGAACCATTCGGCGGGGAAACCATTGCCACATTATGCAGATGGCAGAATACATGGGTTTTATACGGATGATCATGGTCAAAGCTTTAAATTGAGCGAAGACATTGCTACACCAGGAGGCAACGAATCCATGGCAGTAGAGTTATCTGGAAATCAGCTGATGATCAACGCCAGAAATCAGCTGGGCAATATCAGGCAGCGGATTGTAAGTATCAGCAAAGATGGAGGACAAAGCTGGCTCAATACGTATTTTGATGAGCAATTACCGGATCCTGTTTGCCAGGGAAGCATTCTGAACATTGGCAAACAAAAAGGAAAAGCGGTTCTTGCCTTTTGTAATGCAGCAGATACCAGAGAAAGGGATAACTTAACTTTGAGGATCAGCTTTGATGAAGGGAAAACCTGGAAAATTTCTAAAGTTGTGGCTAAAAGCCCGGAAGGTTACAAAGGAGATTACGCTGCATATTCTGATTTGGTGAAACTTTCAGAGGATCGTGTTGGGGTTTTCTTTGAAAAGGATAACTACAATGAGATCGTTTTTAAAGCTATTAACTGGAAAGAATAAAAGGAAATAAGGTCAATTTATCCTTCCTGCATAGTTTTAATTTATTTGTTATATTGCTATAGAAATAGATTAGAACTATGCATAAAGGACGTTTGGAAGCATTCAGTGATGGGGTAATTGCCATCATCATCACCATTATGGTACTGGAGATAAAAGTACCCCACGAGAAAAATAACATTAAGGATCTGATTCCAATGCTGCCGGTATTTATCAGTTATGTGCTGAGTTTTATCTATGTGGGCATTTACTGGAATAACCATCACCACACCTTTCAGAGCGTTAAATCTGTAAATGGAGCCACACTATGGGCAAATTTACATTTACTGTTCTGGTTGTCCTTAATACCTTTTGTTACCGGATGGATGGGCGAGAACCATTTTAGTCAATGGCCTGCAGCCTTATATGGTTTTGTTTTACTGATGTGTGGAGTTGCTTATTCCATTTTGATTAATGTGCTGATTAGAAATGGCAATGAAAATGTTCAGTTAAAAAGAGCCATCGGAACAGACAACAAAGGGAAAATTTCGGTTACACTGTATTTGATTGCTATCGTTGCAGCCATGTTTAACTCCTGGATCAGTTTTGGCATTTACATTTTGGTGGCCATGATCTGGTTTGTCCCGGATAAAAGGATAGAAAAAACATTTGCCTCAGAATGATCCTTTTAGATTAATTTCCACTCAATTTGCCGTATTTCAAGGATTCTGGCTTATCTTTATAACCGAGTTCCAATTGTTTGTTGTATTGGTATTGAAATAAAGATTAAACGAGCAGAATCTGAGTTAAATACTGTAAAAACCGTTGAAATGAAAGAAATACTTAAAATTGGATTGGATTCTGTCGCGCCAGTCCCTATGCATACAGATTATAATTCTGATGTATTTGAGGGCTTTGAGGTTGATCTGATGAGAGAAATTGCCGGGCAGCTGAATCTGGAGATCCACTATGAGATTTCGCTTTGGAAAAATATCCTTGAAAAGCTCTATAAAGGAGAGCTGGACATGATCTGTTCTGCTGTGACTATGACCCCTTCCAGGCAAAGGATTTTAGAATTTAGTGTACCTTATCTGCAATTTAGACTTTGTGCAGTGGTTAATGAAGGTACGTCTTTAAATAATTTAAACAGCTTTGATCATAAGATTCTTGGGGTACGTATTGCTACAGAGGCGGAGAAATACATCATGGAGAAATTTCCAAATCATCAGGTTGTACATGCCACTAAAAATGAAGAACTCTATCAGCTGCTCGTTAAAAAGAAAATTGATATTGTTATAGACGATTCGCCTATTGCAGGGAGTTTTTTACAAAAATATAAAAAACTGCAAATGGGAATGTTTCTGCCCGATACACATTCCCATTATGGTATTGCCATGAAAAAAGGAGATACCGAACTCAGACACCGAATTAATGAAGTGCTCAGGCATCTTAAAGAGAATGGTGTTTACCACCAGATCTATAAAAAGTGGTTTACCTATATAGAACTTTAATCTGCCTTTTCTGTGGCGTTCTGGGCTTCAATAATTTCTTTTAACTGTATGAGCCTGTCCATAAAACTTGAATAAGCCTTAATATGGCCATGTGCTTTCACGGTTATGATATGGCTGGTTACAAACTTTTTTACATCTGTAATTTTAGTGGCCTGGTTCAGATACACATTTTCGGGCAGATCAATACTTTCAAAATAAGCTTCTAATTCTTCAATAGACATAGGGCAAAGATAAGATTAGTATCCTAAAAAAGCCCCTCCATATTTGACATTGATTCCTTAAGTACCAAAGTAGTTTTACAAAAACTGAGCAGATGACTGCCATCCAGTTTGTTATATAACTCCTGTATGTCCGCATCTGTTCCTGTTTTCTCTAAAAGGAAGGAGTCCTCAAATACTCCGGTAATACTTGCCCCATATTTTTGGATTGCAGACCATGAATATGAAGTCATAATTTCTTTGGAAACGCTGAAAAAGGCAACTTTTCTGAGATGGTGTGTTTTAGCACAATGGGCGTCTGCCCGGTATACTTCAATAAACCTTTCCAGCTTAAATAAGGTGTTTTGGAGGTCTTCAGAAGGAAGCAAGGCTTCTACAGTGATCATCACAATATTCCTGATGTCTGTTCTAGCCACACAAAGGCTTTCAATTTCATAATTCTTTTTGTTGAAAACAGATGTGATCTGGTTTAAAAGACCCTTTTTGTCTTCCGACACGATGCTGATGATAAATTTCCCGTTCATAATTTTAAGCATAAAAAAAGCCTTCCGGGTTAGGAAAGGCTTATGTGGTATCATATTTTGATCTATTTTTTACATAACCTTCCCTGTATCACGAATGACAATAATAATAATCACAATAACAGCAATACCCGAGCTCAGCTTGGATATCATGGTATTCAGATTAAAATTTGTCATGCTCATAGCGGGATCTAATTCCTTTTTTCAAACGTAACGAATATTTTTAATTATCCGGGAGGTGGCATTGAATTATTTTAAGAAATTAAGGTATTGATGTGGGTTTTATTTCCTGAGGATGGGCTTTGGCTTAACAAAATGACTGTCTTAAATTGTTGTAAAGTTTAAAAGGAATGCTTAGGTTTATCTAAGTAAATTGCATCTTCGGGTGCTTGCAGATCCCTAAAAACAATAAATTTAAATACATGAAAAGAAGAGTTACAGCCGTATGGAACGGTACAGGATTAGAAGGTAAAGGAACATTGTCTTCCTCCAATAAGTTCTTTGATCAAACACCTTACAGTTTCAAAACCCGATTCGAAAATGAAGACGGAAAAGCCGGAACGAATCCTGAGGAATTAATTGCAGCAGCACATGCAGGTTGTTTTAATATGCAATTGAGCTTCATGATCGTTGCAGCAGGTTTTACCGCAGACGAATTGACTACAGAGGCAACTGTCTCTTTGGATCCTGTAGAGGGTGGTTTTGCTATTTCCAGCATCACACTTGATTTGAAAGGTAAAGTCTCAGGAATGGACGAAGCTAAATTTACAGAACTGGCCAATGCCGCAAAAGCGGGCTGCCCGGTAAGTAAAGCATTAAGTGCAACCCCAATTACCTTGAACATTAGCTTTAGCGCATAATCTTACAAAGCGGTTGGATATAAAAAAAACAGCCTGTTGGAACAACAGGCTGTTTTTTTTATTTATTATATGTTAAAGGCTATTTAGAACCACCGCCAAG